>JAUYKQ010000005.1 GCA_030699905.1 bacterium | reverse complement strand
GTCTCTGTCTCCGCCGTTTGCAAAAACATCCGGCCTGACTGTTTTTAAAGCTTCGCAAACGCTCATGTCTTGTGGGTTTCTGCGATGTTTTGTTATAACCACTCCGTCAACCGCCCTGAAGGACTCAATAATTTCCTTTCTATCTTTTTCATTCATAAAACAGTAGCCCTTTTTTATCTTCAGCCAGTTGTCATTATTCAATATTACCACAAGTTTGTCGCCTAAAGCTTTCGCCTCTTCAAACATTCTAACATGCCCGATATGCACAGGGTCAAATCCTCCCGAAACCGCCACTACGATTTTGCTTTTTTTCTTTTCACTTTCCATGACACTTTTTATACTTCTTCCCGCTCCCACATGGACATGGGTCGTTACGGCTTGCGGAAAAACGGGGGCGGACGGATTGAGCGGGCGCGGCCGAGGCGGCCGCGCCCGCGTCCCTTTCCATCTTACTCAAAAGCGGACTTTCGTGAACCTCCTTCAAATCAACCTTCTCCCTCGGCAAGTTTTTCCCGACAAGTGAAGGCAGTGCCTGTATTATGGTGTTGTCTATGCCATTTTCCATTTCTTTAAAAAGCCGAAGTCCCTCCTTTTTGTATTCAATCAAAGGGTCTCTTTGACCATAGGCGCGCAAATTCACGCTTCCTCGCAAGTAATCCATCACTTCCAAATGCTCCACCCAGTGCATGTCTATAACCTGCAGTATGAGTCGCCGAGCGTTTTCAAAGAACTCATTTTCTCCGAGCTCTTGCTTTTTCTTTTCAATGACGCTTGAAACTTTTTCATCCTTTGAAATTTTTTCGGAAAGAAAATCATCAACTTCTTTTTTTCCGCCCAGAAGCATCTTTCTTCTTTTTTCGTAAATGGTTTTTCTTTGGCGGTTCAACACGTTGTCATACTCCAAAACATGCTTTCTGGAATCAAAGTGGAAACCCTCTATTTTCGTCTGGGCCGCTTCCAAAGACCTCGTAATAATCCTGTTTTCAATCGGCTCGTCCTCGGCAATGCCAAAACGCCCCATCATTCTCTTTATGGTATCTGACGCGAAAACTCGCATCAGCGAGTCCTCCAGAGAAACGAAAAACTGCGTCTCCCCGGGGTCACCCTGTCTTCCTGAACGGCCCCGAAGCTGGTTATCTATTCGTCTTGCTTCGTGTCTTTCTGTTCCCAAGACAAAAAGTCCTCCTTTGTTTTTTACTTCTTCATACTGCTCTGGAGTCGCCGGATTGCCACCAAGTTTTATGTCTACCCCTCGGCCGGCCATGTTGGTAGCTATGGTAACGGCGCCGACTCTGCCGGCTTGAGCTATTATCTCCCCCTCTCTTTCATGGTTTTTGGCGTTTAGAACCTCGTGCGCCACACCTTCGGTTTGAAGATACCGCGACAACATCTCGTTGTTCTCAATAGACACGGTGCCGATAAGAACCGGTTGGCCTTTTTGGTTTAACTCTTTGACTTTTCGGGCTATTGCCTTGAACTTACCTTTTTCCGTTTGGAAAATAAAATCGTTGTGGTCCTCTCGGGCCACGGACTTGTTTGTGGGAACTTCCGTCGTGTGAAGGCCGTAAACTTTATAAAACTCTTCAGATGATGTCTTCGCGGTTCCCGTCATACCGGCAAGTTTTTCGTAAAGCCGAAAATAATTTTGAAAAGTTATGGAAGCGAAAGTTCTTGACTCTCTCTCAACTTTCACGCCCTCCTTGGCTTCTATTGCCTGATGCAGGCCTTCACTCCACCGTCTGCCCGGCTGTAAACGTCCGGTAAACTCATCCACTATCACCACCTGCCCGTCTCGCACGACATACTCTTTATCCATATGGAAAAGAGCTTTGGCGCGTACCGCCGTCTCCAAATGATGCACGTATTTTATGCCTTTGTCCGTGTAAATATTGTCAACTGCCAAAAACTTTTCAGCTTTTTCTATTCCGGCGTCAGTCAGCGTTATGGCTTTCAATTTTTCGTCCACTTCGTAGTCCTTGCCCGCTTCCATTTGAAGAGAAAGTTTCGCAAACTTTCCGTACAAGTCCTCTGACTCTTCCGATGGCGCGGAGATTATAAGAGGGGTTCTGGCCTCGTCTATTAGTATTGAGTCAATTTCGTCAACAATGGCAAAATGATAATTTCTCTGCCTAATGTCCTCTTTATTGTAGGATATGTTGTCTCTCAAATAGTCAAAACCGAATTCGTTGTTTGTGCCGTAAGTAATATCCGCCGAGTACGCTTCTTTTCTTGAACACGGCCGTAGAAACTCATGCACAACCTTGAATCCGCCAATCTCGTCCCGCGTTTTATCTAATCCGTCTTGTATTTCCTGTTTTGAATTTTGGTTATTAGAATTTGGAATTTGTTTGGAAATTGGAAATTGGAAATTGGAAATTCCATTTTTTGGAGCCATCGCTTTTTCACTATGAAATGGGTCATACAGATAGGATCCGTCCGATGTTATGCATCCCACCGAAAGCCCCAAAAAATGGTATATCTGTCCCATCCACACGGCATCTCTTCTTGAAAGGTAATCGTTGACCGTAACAACATGCACTCCCTTGCCGGAAAGGGCGTTCAAATATGCCGGAAGAGTCGCCACCAACGTTTTTCCTTCTCCCGTTCGCATCTCGGCTATGGAACCTTTATGCATGGCGATTCCGCCGATAATTTGAACGTCAAAATGCCTCTGTCCGAGAGTTCGCAAAGCCGCCTCTCGGACTAAAGCGAAACTTTCCGGCAAAAGGTCGTCTATCTCTCCATTTACGGCCCGAACTTTAAAAAGAGCCGATTTTCCACGCATTTCCTCGTCAGTTAGCGCTGAAATGTCCTTTTCCAAAGAATTGACTTTCTCCAACAGAGGATAAAGGGCCTTTATTCTGGACTTGTTTTCGTCTCCAAAAATACTTTTCAGAAATTTTAGCATTTGAGTATTTTAGCATTTTTACGCGCGCCTATCCACTTTTTGATTTTAATCAACCGCCACCGAAAAATGTTAAACATTTTCGGTTAAACATCATTTCAAGTTAAACATCTTTGGTAAAACTTTTTCTTCGGCCGAGCGCTTCACAAAAGTTTCTGTTATGCTATTTGTACTGTCGCACAAATAGCATAACAGAAATGCAACAACAAAATTTAAACAAAATAATTTGAACAAAAAAATATTTTTCAAAAATAAGTTATCCACATTTTTTTTTTAAAAAATCATTGTAAAAATAATTTTTATGTTAGATAATTTATGTAGTGACGCGACAATGAACATTGTTCACGATGGTTTTCAAAATTTTGAAAATTAATTGAGGTCGAAACATTGTCGCGTGCATAAATTAGCAACATAATTTCGAGACACGCACGTACGAAAATATTCCGAATCTCCTGTGTCTCTAAAACCATATGGCAAAGAAACGAAAAGCAACAAAGAAAAAGGTCGCCAAGCGCAAGTCAACTAAGAAAAAGACGACAAAGCGCAAGGCCTCTCGACGTCGCCGTTAAATCTCCGGAGCCGTAAGCTCCGAGATAAACAAAATCCCCTCGCGGGGATTTTGTTTTCAATCGTTTTTTCGCTTTTTTACGTAAACGACTTCCCTTTTGTGTTTACGACTCTCACTTCCTTTTCTATCTCAATTCCAGTTTTGTTTTTTACCTCCTTGCTTATTCTGGCAGACAGCTCAAGGACCTCTTTGGCGCTTGCGTTCCCATAATTAACGACCACAATCGGCTGATTTTCAAAACATCCCACTCCTCCTTTAACTTTACGAACTTTATAACTTTCTACTTTATGAACTTCTAATATTTTATCCAAAATCCACGCCAACGAAATCTTTATCCCTAATTCCTTTTTCCTTATTCCTTCTTCAACCCTAAACCCCGGCATATCCGGCCATTTATTCTTCAACTGCCCATACTTTTTCTCCGAAACGACAGGGTTCTTGAAAAACGACCCCGCCGTCCCGTACTTTTTCAAATCCGGAAACTTTTTTTACCTTATCTCAACTACCATTTGCCTCATCTTCATCGGGCTTAATCCTTGAATCGTAATTCCTAAATCTTCAATCTTTTTTTTAATATCTTGGTAAGAAACATTCGGCTTGCCGTCTTTTCGGAGCGCGAATGTAACCGCGGTTATAATATACTTCTTGCCCTCTTTCGTTTTAAAAAAAGAATCACGATAGCCAAACCGGCACTGCTTGTTTGAAAATCGGCGCTCTTCAAGCGTCTCCGTATTCAAGGTCTCTACGGAAACAACAGTGTCATCCACCTCTTGTCCGTAGGCGCCGATATTTTGTATTGGCGCCGCGCCGACCGTTCCCGGAATTCCGGAAAGATTTTCAACTCCCCAAAGCCCCCTTTTTGCCACATTCCTCGCAAACCCGTCCCACCATTCACCCGCCCCGACACGGACAAACACGCGGGTCTCTGAAACCGATTGAGTTTTTTTGAGTTCAGGAGATTGCTTTTCACCACCCGAGGCGACATTTTCTTTTTTTCTTAAACTCTGACTTATTGCCCCTGTATATTCCATTCCTTTTATCTCCATTTTGACAACAACCCCTTCTAACACCCCATCTCTCATCAAAACATTTGAACCGCCACCAAGCACTAAAAAATCAAGTTTTTTATCTTTCGCGAAAGAAACGGCTTTTTTCAAGTCCGGAACACTCTGGACAGCGCAAAAATATCTGGCTTTTCCACCGATTTTAAAAGTGGTTAATTCCGCGAGCGAGACGTTCTTTTTGATTTCCATGAGAATTCATGCTACACCTTGAGTTACGAAATAGGAAATTTCTGCCGAAAAACCCATATTTCGGCTACACCTTGTCAAAAATTTTTCATCAATACCTCTGGCATTAAATTCAAAATTTTTGACTTCGGCTCGCTCGAAATCTGACTTTTTCGTCAAGAAACCTATTTCGTAACTCAAGGTACTACAGGACTTCCGCGTTTTTCTGAAATTCTTTTTTAAGTCCGCGTTTCCTTTCCCCCCGGCTCCTATACGGCTCCCCTGCCCGATTTTGCCTTTTTTTGGATAAGTCGCGATATAGACATCGAGACAGATGGGCACCATCACTCCCGATTCGGGAGTGATGGTGCCCATCTGTCCTGCTATATGTCAACTTAAGATTGAGAACGGTTTATGAATTCTTCAATTAGGATACGAGTGTATTTTTTATACATTTCAAAGAATTTCTTCATAAGTTCAATGAGTTCTTTATGTTGTATCTTTTCGTAGTCATGAGTCATTTGATTTCGTACTTTAGCCGATACGGATATATTATCAGAAAAATCCCTGTCAATAATACCCAGTTCAACTAATCCTTCAAAAGAAGAACGATATGAATCTGGAATCTTCTTTCCGATTTGATACGAAATGACCGCGTTTATATCAACAGCTTCATCAACCAAGAGAAGAAACCAGCGTTCCATGGCTGCTCTCTTTTCTTCGTTTGACAACAATATGTCCGTCTCCATGGTGGCATACGGAGACAATTTCTCCACATATTCCTGCAACTTCTCTATCTTATTTTTGATGTTTGATACTTCCATTATATTATCTCCGGTTTATGACCGCGCGGCCCATTCAACCAATTTTTTGTCGCGTAATTTTCTAAGCCATGCCGTTTCCATCCAAATCTTTATCGCGTAGATCTTCCATCGGAGAAAAGCGCCCTCTTCAGCTTCATATAAAAGCTTGCCATCCGCCACTACAGAACGCATAAGAGTTGGCGAAGCGTTTACCAAATTGACAACTTCAACATCGTCCCTTCTCAATAGGTCGGAAAATTCGGACACCAACTTGATTCTCTCAACCGGTTTTCGACTGATAACCGCGATATCAACATCGCTTTTTGAATGAATTTTACCCGTCGCCTGCGAGCCGAAAAGCACAACCACATTGAGGCCGTATTCGTCGGCAAGTTCCCGTATTCTATTGTTCATCTTTTCCGTTATTACCATACCCTGATAATAACACATTTAACTGCAATTCCCAGCAAATTATGTATAAGACATATGGATTCTCTAACGGGATTCATTGAATTTTATTCTAATGCCAAATTTCCAATGACTAATGACGAATCAATGACCAATGAGATTTAATGACAAATGACTAATTTCCATTCAACACCTCTCTCGTCCTCGGTCCCGTCGCTCCATATCCTGTCGTGGCAGGTGTGCCGGAGCAGACGGAGAGGAGGTCGCATTGGAGTCGGCGGAGGGCGGACTCCGTAGCAGGGCCAAAGTAGGTGGTTTCGTTTGAGGGGGAGCCTGGGCCTTGTTGAGCGATAGTGTAGCCGAGCTCATTGAGGCGGATTTGAAGGTTACGGACGGATTGGTTTTGCGCTCCTACTGTTAGCCATTGGGTGAAATGGTAACCCACCTCCCCCGTCCCCTCCTCAACCGAGGAGGGGTGGCTGAAAGCCGGGGTGGTGCTTGTTGGAGTACTTGTTACTTCGTAACCCAAGAGAGCACAGTGAACATCATTGACTACTTGCTGGTCGGCTTGGAATGCAAGAAGGAGGTTTAGGATTGATTGGATTTGGGAAGAGGTTAGGGCAGAAGAGAGCGAGGGGAAGAGTTCGGGAGAGGATGTGATGGATGAGGAGCAGGATGAGGGGTCGGGTGTTGGAGTTGGAGTTGGAGTTGGAGATGAAATGTCTTGAGGAACGGTGTAGGAGCCGAGGGCGAGAGTGCCGCCACCCCCGCCGCTCGAAGATCCCGAGCTTGCTTGCGATGAGCTTGTCGAACTCGTCGAGGGACTTCCTCCTCCCCCACCGCCTCCTCCGCCAGACGGCGCGGACGCCGGTGGAGGAACATAAGTACAGAGTGTCGGGTATGTGGCACAGTCGGTGCGAACAGGATGAGGATATGTGAATGGTGTGTAATATGCAGTCCACGTGTTTGGCGCGGTACATTTGAATAAAGTACCAGATATAGAAGTAGTGGGATTATCACCAACTACATCAGCGAGAATAGAGGTTTGATTGGTTGCCCAGTATCCTACCCCGACCGTACAGGTTGATGGACGATTAGCCAGAGTGCCGGCACCAACACCTCCACCGTTTGAAGCTAATCCTGAACCATCAAAAATACCAATCCTTTGTGTGAAGAAATCAACATTTTCGGCAATTGACGTACTCCTACCCATATTCAACCAGTTAATATCACCATCTCTTAACGTATACCTGGGAAGCACGCTGGTCCAGTCAGGTTCAACAGATCCCGTAAGATATGGGGCAACCATTGGGCTAGAATATTGGGATTTTTTCCAACAGTTTCCGTTGGGATCATTGGTAAATTTTTGGCTGTAAATATCGCTTGAAGCACCGGCACTTCCATACAGATGATTCGCAATCCATGGAGAAGCCGGTTCCGAGCAACTGTTTTCTGTTCCCAATTCAAGTGGCATTATAACTGTTCCATCAGTCCTAGCGTTCAAATTTGACCAGTAATAAGAGTTGGTTGAGTGTTGAATCCAGTTTGTATTAACCGGCCAGAGATCATCGGAATATTCTTCTCTAACAATCATTGGTGAAGTACCAACTGTTGTTGTAATCAGTTTATTATTGTGCACCATGGCCATGCCACCGCGTTGATCAATAGTTTTATTCAAATAACCCGACGTTGTCCGGTTCCAGAGGTTTCCGTAAATCTCTACAATCATTGTAGAAGCATTGCCGCAGGTTGAAGCGCCATAACAGCCAAATCCTCCCGGTTGATTCCCGTGGAAATCATAGATGTAACCGAAATTGCCGTTAAAAGTGTTATACCTGGAAATATATCTACCTCCCTGACCACCGTCATTCATCATACCGTTCGATGTGGTGTTGTAGACATTGTCCTCGTAGAACAAATTATTTTGATTGCCGAAAGCGCGAGTGGGCCCAAAAGTGTTCCATTGAACGTCATTATTTCCATAAGAAGATGTTGGTGCCCCACTTCCTGAATTATTGAATGTATTGTTATCAACAACGCCCCAAAAAGTTCCTGTAATATTTATTGCCCTGGAACCTTGGTTATAAAAAATATTGTGATCAATCCTGAAAGTTTCGGGAGTCGCGGTGTTTTGATAGAGATAAACAATCCCGTAGCTGGAAGACGATAGATCTGTAAAAGTAAAACCGGTTAGTCTGAATCTATTTGAAATGCTCGGCGTACTCGGCATATATCTTATAAGAGGCGGGCTTATTGTAGCCGAGATAATCGTCGCACTGGCAGATGCTCCACGTAAAACAACTGGCTTGGTTAGTGTCAACATTGTATTCCAAGTACAATTCCCAGCCGGTACATTTACTACTCCATTGCTATTGACCAAATTCACCGCGCTTTGCACATCAGTATGTGAACAACTTAGGGCAGTTACTTCATTACTAAGCGTGGCTTGGGTGATAAAGGTCTGATCAGTTGATTGGGCTTGATTATTTGAAGCATCTTTTGACTTGACTCGGTAATGATATGTGGTGTTGGGTGTCAGATTGGAGAGTGCTTGAGTGTGAGAAGTCACAAGTTGAGTGTTCAGAGTGGTCTGTGAACCATATGTAGTAGTTAGACCATATTCTATCTGAGTATCGGATGATTCATTGGTGATATATGTGATAGTGGCAGATGTTTCTGTGATGTTAGTGGCTTGGATACTGGAGATTGTGGGTGGTGTGGTGTCACTTGGAGGAGGGATGGGTAGAGAACAAGAGGCAGTTGAACCTCCATTGCTTCCTATGCAATTCCAAAGGTAATCAGAAGAAGAGTCGGTGGTGTCAGAGAGAGAGCCGGTTATGCAGGAGTTAACTGTGGTGCCGCAGGAGCCATTCACAGGAGTTGGTGAGGGTGGAGGAGTGCTTCCGCCAGTGTAATTGTATAGTTCGGTCACATCCGAGGCGGACAGCGCGCGATTGTAGATGCGAACGTCGTCCATCTTTCCATTAAAATAGTTGTTACTTAAATTTGTAGCTCCAATTTTCCAGTTAGTGTTTCCAGGGCTGCCATAAGTTCCAGTGGAGTTGCTATTTGTTACTCCAATATCACTGTTATTCAAGTAGCATTTCCATTGAGAAGCGTCTGTTGTAGAGTTAATTATAATCGTTAAGTGATGCCATTTGTTCAAGTCTGCAGAAGTAAAAGTTTTATTGCAAAACGTTCTGAAGGTGCCAGTGGAATAGGAGGCAATTTCAATTAAATTATTAGATGTGTAGGTTATAGCTTTGGCAACATTAGGACCATAAAGAAGAAGACCTTGATTAGGTGATCCTAGTCTTGTTGGGTAAAACCAGAAAGACATAGAGTATGGGGCGGCTATAGTTGGGGCAGTAACAATCTTTACATAGTCATTGATGCCGTCGAAGGACACTGCTCCGCTTCCAACTTTCGCATCCGTACCAGTTACCCACAGCGGCCCATCCACTAGCGTTCCAGTATTATTGCTCTCACTCGCATCCTCTGCAATCGTCCCTGTCCCCTCATCGAATGTCCAATACCCAACTAAGCCTGAAATCATATCAGCGTTTGTAGTCAGAGGGAGGAGAAGTAAAAAGAAAAATAGTGAAATGACTATATGGAGTTTTATATGGTTCATTGGAGTTTGATAATGCTTATGATACAGAGTGATTATATAATAATTGAACAAAAGACTCTATCATGTAATGACCGTTTATTTACCCATGTTGTAGAGTTGTTTGATTTCGCTCGCCGACAGCGCACGGGAGTAGATGCGAACGTCGTCGAGAAGACCATTGAAAAACCTAGAACTAAGACCTGGATAGTTCCCAATAGTCCAGTTGGTGCTTGGTGGGTTCGAATAAGTTCCAGTGGAGTTGCTATCTGTTACTCCAATATCACTGTT
>JAUYKQ010000004.1 GCA_030699905.1 bacterium | reverse complement strand
TCCGATGGATTTCTTTTCAATTTCGAGCGAGGCGAAGCAAAAATTATGAGGCATATACAGAGTATCTGTTGAATAATTTTTGCAAAGACGTAGCCGAAATTGAAAAGAAAGACGCGGATTTGGAGTTTCGTAATTCAAAGTAACCATTGGGTAACGCGGCAGATTGACCAAACGACGGTTTATAAGTTAATAAATTGGAAAATTAAATTATGAAGAAGACAAAATTAGCTATGGCGGGTATGATGGCGGCAGCGATACTTTTGACAGGCGCAAGTCAGGCGCAAGCCGCTTTGACATCCGTTCAAATCCAGTCAATCTTAAACCTACTCTCGTCTTTCGGCGCTGATTCGCAAGTCATACAAAACGTGGATGATTCTCTAAACGGACGTCCGCTTACTTATCCTACGTCTTCTTCAAGTGAAGGTGCCACTGTAAAAAGCGGGGTAGATAGTAGTTCTGACAAATCTTTACTTTCAACTGGCACTGTAGCGTCGTGTTACGGCTTTGAACGTTGGCTTTACACAGGCAAAACAGACGGCGAATCCGGTGGGGATGTATCGCGTCTTCAAAGGTTTCTCAAAGAAAAAGGTTACTATTCATACCCTGAAATAACCGGTTATTACGGTCCGGCCACGGAAGAAGCCGTGAAGCGTTTTCAGGTGGCAAACAATGTCATTTCCCAAGGAGATCCTGAAACCACGGGATACGGTTCTCTTGGACCGAAAACCAGAGTCAAAATTAATCAACTGTACAGATGTGGGCAGACAACCCAACCCTTCATCACCGTCCTTTCGCCGAATGGGGGAGAGACATACAAAGTTGGAAATGATATAGTCATTTCATGGTCTGCATCTAATATTGTCGCCAGTGACTCTTTCAAAGTATCCATAATTAATTCAGTAGGAGGTTCTGTACTTGAAACTGGTGTCTCGTCTAGTAATCGTAGCTGGGGAATGACTATCTCTTCATCTATGTCACCAGGGCAGTATAAAGCAGTTGTATCATCACAAAATACGGGTGCAACCGATTCCAGTAATTCATTCTTCACCATCACTGCGGTCAGTTCCACTCAGTCCTCCATCACCCTCACAAAGAATGTAAATCTTGGGAATCAAACTATCGCCGACGGAACTGCCGGGACAATAATAGGTTCTTTTGTTCTGACGGCTGGTCCTTCTGAAGATATAAGGGTGAATACTATAAGAATAACCTTGCCTCTAACAGGAGCTTCTGCCATCACAAACCTGCGCTTAAGAGAACATTCTACTGGAGAGCCAGTCGCCACTGCAAGGGCGGTTCCCTCAACAGTCAATTCATTCTCAATATCAAATCTCGTCATTTCTGCTGGCCAGAGCAAAACCATTCATGTGTATGTAGATACAAAAACAGGTTATTCAGGCATTGAATTTACACCTGTTGTAGACGGAACAGCAGTCGGAATGACTTCGGGGAATTCAGTAAATTTTGGAAAGGCGGGTGAATCACTTCAGATGGTTAAGATTATCGGTGCGTCAGCTCCTTCCATTTTAAATGCTCAACAACTGCGGGAATTCTCTGTCGGTGAAGAGGCATCGCTGTATTTAGAAACGAGTTCTCCGGCTTTGTGTCGCTATTCCGCAAACGCTAACACTCTTTTCTCTTCAATGACCCCCTTGTCTAATTCCGGAGAGAAAGAACACCGGACAAGTGTCGGTGTTATCACAGAGGGGCATCGAGACACAACCTACTTTGTAAAGTGTATGGATAAGCAAAATGGGCTTGTTACCGAAAACTACGATATAACTATTCTAAAAGCATTAGCCAATTCCCAACCCTCCATCATCGTTCTTTCGCCGAATACCCCGATATCTTGGAAGAGAAACACATTAGGGGAGTGGCGTTGGTTAACCAGTGGTTCGGTTTCTACAGTCGATATATATCTCGTTGGAGAAGGAACTCATAAATGGACATTCGCAAAAAATTATCCCAATCATGGTACGTTTTCATGGGCTGTGGGCTTTGCTTCTGAAGAGTGGAATCTGCCAAACGGAGTACCGGGTGGGGATTATACAATTTATGTGTGTCCTTCTGGAGTATCGTTTGAAACAGGGTCACGATGCGGAAGTTTCCGGGTGAATGTGTATGGTGATACGCCTACGATAACCATCGCATCTCCGAATGGAGGAGAAACTTTTGCTGTGGGCGGTAATATCACTGTCAACTTTTCGCATACCAGTTCTGGTGAGAAATACAAAATAAACCTGCTAAAACCGGCTATAGTTTCTCCTGTTGTGTATACGCTTGGAACAATAGTAGGAGGGCCGGCTGGCGTTGAATCAAAACAATTCGCTATTCCTTCCACAGTTCCTACGGGAACATACACACTGGAAGTAGTTCAGCTCGGTAATCAGGGTGAGTGTCTTAATGTGTGTGCTATTGCTGAATCAGCTTCTTTCACCATCACCGCGGCGACTACCGCTCCCAGCGTAACACTCACCGCTACGCCCTCTACCATTACTGTCGGCGAAAGTGTCAATCTCTCTTGGTCGGCAAACAACGTCACTTCCTGCACCAAGAGCGGAGCGTGGTCTCAAACCAATGTTTTGACTTCGGGAAGCCAGACCATCGGTCTTGCCTCCACCGCAACCTTCACCGTAACCTGCACCGGAGCGGGCGGCTCTGACACTAAAAGTGTCACTGTAACAGTCAATCCCGCCCCGAATCCCGACTCCAACCTCGTCTGCGGCTCATACGGCGATGTTGACGGAGACGGGTGGATTACGGAGAAAGACGAAGATGTGATTCGAAACCACGTACTCGGCATTTCCAAAATGACTGACGCTCAAATCAAATTGGCCGACGTGAGCGCCAACGGAGTGGTATCTACGCTTGATATAAGTCATATCAGCGGCTACCTTGCGGGAACGCGAACAACTTTCCCGGTCTGCGCCACTACGTTTGATAGCTTATCTGAAAGCCAGAAAGCTTCCATACTGGAAAGCATAAGGCGGCTCTTGGGACTGTAAGGTTTCCGTAGGCGCAGGGAATAGTTGAAACCAGAAAGTAAATAACCTATGTGCAGAGTTTAAAAAACGGCTAATAAATATTTAGCCGTTTTTTATGTTATAACACCCGAGCTACGCTTGGGGTTCTAACATTAAAAAACCGCTTGACTGTTCAGCTGAACAGTCAAGCGGTTTGCGCAAAGAGCTAAAATGGCTACAAAGCGATGATTTGGAAGAACCTTATCTCTGCCGACAAAAGAAAAAGAGAGTTCGGTTCTTCGGTGGTAAACTCCTCCGGTAGGCGAAAGGCGGCTACTGTGCCGTCCGCGTTTAAATGAATGCTTTGAGTATCATAGTGGACCTTGTAATTCGGCGTGTCCCACACCAGCCGATCAAAACCGGCCGGCGCGGGGTTTTCCATGAATACCACACACCACATCGTTCCTCCCGCTTCCTTTTCAGGCAGGTAGGCGAGCTGTTTCTGGCCATCGTAAGGCATATTAACCACAACAAATTCAGCTTTTTCAGCCGAACAGTCGCAGTTCTCGTCCTTCGGCTCAATCGGTTCTTCCGGTTGAGGCAGTTTGGCTTCTACTTTAACTTCGGTAGTAACATCCGAAGTGTAGCTATCAACCGCAAAGTTTTGGAAGGGGTAACTGACTACCAACTGGACAGAGGTCACCGTTATTACGGCCCCGCCTAATTCTGTCGTGTCGGCAACCACAGACAAAGAACCGCTCGGCTCCTTGAGCATGAAGTTGTCGGGATGTACTTTAAGCGGATGTAGGGCGTCAAAAATTGCGACTCCCTTTTGCCGGTCACCCTTGGCGATCAGATGATTGATTTTCCAATGCGACACCAACTTCCCTGATTCGGTGTCAACAATCTTCATTGTTCCCAGATTTTCAACTTCAAACCCGGGAGAGACCTCAAAGTTCATTTGCCAAGATTCGTACTGAAGCTGGCCGAGAACCGGCCGAGTTTCTATGTTGAACCGAGCAATCTCGGTTTCAGCGGCGGGAATGACAATTTCAGGCATACCCGTTGCTGTTGTGACAGCAACAGCCGGAGCTGCGATTTCAAATGTTTCGCTTATTGTCCAACTGCTACCAGTTGCCAAATAAACGACGTAATCTGAACCGAGTGGCGCGTCTGCCGGAATATGCCATACGTATTCTCCGGAGTTTGAAACTTCACCATCGGAGTAGAACAAATTCGCTGTTGTTAAAGACAGCAAACGCTTTCCGGGCAGGTCTGATTTGCGGTAAATGTTTAAACCGACACTGTTGTTTTCTCTTCTGAGGCCATACGCCTTCCACTCAATTCTCATAAGGCCTCCAGGACGATAGATGCCACCACTTGGGTTAGTCACTTCCATCTGCGCTGATGCGGTGTCAGTCATGACGCCTACCAACGCAAGTCCGATAAGGACAATCATTTTTTTCATTTTTTTCGCCTTTGGTTGTTTTTTTGTTCTGACAAAGAGCCAGAATTCCAAAAATATAGTAGCATACTCTGCCTCTCATGTCAAGGAATTTTGGTAATGTGCACACACATTGCGGTGGTAGTTTAGCTGTAATAAGTTTGACGGTTGTGGTTGTTTAGACACCTCTGTTATGCTATTTATGCTATAGCATAACAGAGGTGTCAGATATACAAAAAACACAAAAAGAAAATCCTTCCGCTAAAAAATCGGCCTGTTGAGAGGACTCAACAGGCCGATGTGATTTTCTTAAATACTGCCTTTGGGCGAGGTGGTGGACAACTTACTCTTTATCCACATCTTCCTCTTTCCATGACTTCGGCGAAACTTCTCCCGGCTCAAGCTTGGACTTTAGGGGGTATGGTACAAGGGCGACCAAGCCATCTTTTTTGATGGCAATGAGGTTGGTTACACCGTCGTACTTCTGCCACTCAAGCTGATAGTATCTCGCCGATTCGTTGTTGAGAATTTTGTACGAAAATGTCTGCCTGCTCATGTCCGGTCTAACAGAAACCTTTTGCAAGAGTCCGATTTTCTTGGGCCCGCCTTCCTCCGCCCTGTGAAAAGTGGCGAGAATTGCGAACACCTGCCCGTTCTTCATATCGGCCTCCGTTGGATATGCAAGATAACCCCTATCGTCAGTACTACTTTTGATCGCATATAACAAACACGTAATAACGAACGCGACAATAATTGCCCCCAAACTAAGTATTGAGCGAAATGCTATCTCCTCTTTTCTACTCGGTTCATCCGAGTGGCAAACTAAGCGCACTAAACATGTATACGTCCCGATAATACCGACGAGCATCAAGATAAAAGAGAATACCATCATGCCATATCCTTTCTTGTTTTGCCGCGCCTGTGCTTACAGGCGCGAAGGGTTTAATTTAATCTGTACAGCAATGTACTTTAATCTCGTAAACAAGTCAAATTTATGTACAGTAACCCTCACACTCTTATTTATTCTCCCTTTCGTAAAGGGAGTACCGCCTTCTTAGGCGGGGAGGGATTTTTAAATCCTCCGTCATCAGAATCTCTCAATTCCATTCGAGATAAATGACCATCCTCCTTTAGAAAAGGAGGAATAAATCCTCCATCACAAAAGAATAGCAGGAAAAATTCTCTATATTCCTAAATCCTAAATCATAAATCGCACCCCGCACTTTTCATCGGATGTGGGTGATTAAAAGCAAACCCTTGCGTGTTTTGGTTGTTTCTGCTACGATTACTTTAATCGCAATTCGCGCGTTTTTGAGCTTGTTTTGTGTTTTCAAAAACGGTAGACGCTAATTTTTAATTTATTAATCAGTTTTTAACTTAAAACGCGTAGCATATAATCTGTAATAGTCAGAAAAAGTTGAGAATTCTGACATTACACCTTAAAAGCTCTGCGTTACAAGACATATGGCAGATTTTGATAGAAGCAAGCCGCACGTAAACGTCGGCACAATAGGCCACGTTGACCACGGCAAAACGACTCTTACCGCCGCGATACTGAATGTATTAAATCGCGCCGGCCAGAACGTAAAACTCCGAGGTGTTGATCAGATTGACTCGGCTCCGGAAGAGAAAGCTCGTGGTATTACCATAGCTCTTTCGCACAACGAGTACGAAACGGATGCTCGCCACTACGCGCACATAGATGCTCCGGGTCACGCCGATTACATCAAAAACATGATTACCGGCGCGGCCCAGATGGACGGCGCGGTTTTGGTGGTTGCCGCCACGGACGGCGTTATGCCTCAGACCAGAGAGCATATACTGCTTGCAAAACAAGTAGGTGTTCCTAAAATAATCGTATTTTTAAACAAATGCGACATGGTACCGGAAACGGACCTTATTGACCTCGTTGAAGAGGAAGTGCGAGAGCTTTTGGACAAATACGAATTTGACGGAAAGACCGCGCCGGTTATACGAGGTTCCGCTTTGAAAGCGCTTGAATCGCCAAATAACGACGACGAATGGTCAAAGAAAGTGCTTGAACTCGCAAGCGCGCTTGATACATACATACCACAGCCCGTAAGAGACGTTGAAAAACCGTTCCTTATGCCCATTGAAGACATTTTCTCCATTGAAGGTCGCGGTACTGTAGTTACAGGCCGTATTGAAAGAGGAGTTGTTAAGGTCGGCGAGGAAGTTGAAATAGTCGGTATCAAGCCGACATCCAAAACCACCGTTACGGGCATAGAAATGTTTAACAAATCGTTGCAGGAAGGCATGGCCGGAGACAACGCCGGAGTATTGCTTCGCGGAACCAAGAAAGAAGACGTTCACCGAGGACAGGTTTTGGCCAAGACCGGCTCTGTTACACCCCACACGGAATTTGAAGCTGAAGTTTATGTCTTGAAAAAAGAAGAAGGCGGTCGTCACACTCCGTTCTTTACCGGCTACAAACCGCAATTTTACATCCGCACAACGGATGTTACCGGAGAAGTTTCTTTGCCTGAAGGCAAAGAAATGGTTATGCCCGGAGACACTATCACTTTCAAGGTAAAACTTGTCGCCCCTGTCGCTTTGGAAGAAAAACAGCGTTTTGCCGTCCGTGAAGGAGGCAAGACGGTGGGAGCGGGAGTAGTCACCAAAGTCGTTGCGTAGCAACCTGAATATAATCCGAATACTACGAACTATATGCGAATACTACGAAAACCTTCTTCTTATTCGTAGTATTCGCATAGTTCGTAGGTTCGCATTATAGATTTCCGTAGTATTCGCATAATTCGTAGGTTCGCATTATAGATTTACGTAGTATTAGCATAATTTGTAGGTTCGCATTATAGATTTACAATGGTTAAATCCACCACAAAAAAGAAGAGCGTCAAAGTCGTCGCCAAAGCGGATGCTGTTTCAAAGCTTCGCATTCGCGCCCGAGCTTATGAGCACAAAATCCTTGACGCGTCCGTAAAGCAGATAATGGATACCGCCTTGCGCTTTGACGCGGAAGTTCTCGGCCCCATTCCTCTTCCTACGGAAATAAAAAAGTACACAGTCAATCGTGCTTCTTTTGTTTTCAAAAACTCAAGAGAACAGTTTGAGATGCGTGTGCATAAACGCCTAATAGACATCATAAATCCCGGAGCAAAGGTAATAGAGGCGCTTACGAATCTTTCTCTGCCTTCCGGAGTAAACATTGACGTAAAAATGTTGTAGAGAATAAATATTAAAAAAAGCTGGTCAACAGCTTTTTTTACGACTATATTTTTAAAAATCTATCGCCACTTTCACTCAAATCCGGAAACAACATATCTTGTCTGCATGCACTTACTCTCAAAGTTAAATAATACATAACCTTACCTCATAAAATTGGTGTTGGGGATGTAACATGGTATGCATAAAAATTTTGACTTTTTTTGCCATATCTGATAATGTTCTCTTCATTGCGTTCTGGCCGAATGTTTACGAATGTTATGGAACCTCTGCGCCGCCCATAGGGCGCACGTTCAAAAATTTACATGTCTAAGTTTATTTTAGGTACAAAGGTTAATATGTCGCAGGTCTTCTCCGATGACGGACAGGCCTTGCCGGTAACGGTTATTTCTGCCGGGCCTATTGTCGTTACTGACACAAAAACGGTTGAAAGAGATGGTTATAACGCCGTCCAGGTTGGTTTTGGAGCAAAAAAAGAGAAAAGGGCGAGCAAATCCGAAAAGGGGCATTTTAAAGAAATCCCGGTTCCTCAATTTGTCAAAGAAAATCGCCTTTCCGAACCGGCCAAAGAAAAACGTGGCGATATTATAAAAGCGGACGTTTTTGCCGTCGGTGATGTTGTGACCGTTTCCGCCATATCCAAAGGCAAAGGATTCCAGGGTGTGGTTAAAAGGCACGGCTTTGCGGGAGGCCGACGAACGCACGGTCAAAAACATTCTGAAAGAGAGCCGGGTTCCATAGGAGGAGGTCTGCGCACCCGTGTGCCAAAGGGAATGCGCATGGCCGGACGAATGGGAGGGGATAGAGTAACAGTCAAGAATTTGAAAATAGTGCAAGTTGACGCCGAGAACAACCTCATTCTTATAAAAGGAGCCGTGCCGGGCAGGAGAGGAACGTTGGTGGAGATAAGAAGTTGAAAGTTAGTCAAGTTCATAAAGTTCATCAAGTAAAACATGGAGACGAATACTTTATAAACTTGCAACTTTATAACTTGATAAACTAATTTGATGGAATCAATCATTTACAACCAAATCGGAAAACAAGTCGGGAAAATAACTTTACCCGAGTCGGTTTTTGGCGTGAAGTGGAATGCCGATTTGGTCCATCAAGTCGCGACTTCCATGGCTTCTTCCGCCCGTTCCGGCACGGCTCACGCCAAAACACGAGGCGAAGTAAGAGGCACGGGGAAAAAACCTTGGAAGCAAAAAGGCACAGGCCGGGCGCGCCACGGTTCTCGCCGTTCTCCTTTGTGGGTTGGAGGAGGAGTTACCCATGGGCCTCGCAACGAGAAAAATTACACGAGAAAGGTCAGTAAAAAAATGAAAGCCAAAGCTCTTTATGTGATTTTATCTCGGAAATTTAAAGAAAATGAACTGGTTTTAGTTGATAATATTTTAATAAGTGAACCCAAGACCAAAGAAGCCAAGAAAATTATAAACTCGCTATCCTCAATTTCGGGAGTGGAAAAACTTTCATCAAAGAAGAAAAATGCCGCTTACATCGCTATTCCGGAAAAGGCGGAAGCGGTTGAGAAGAGTTTTTCAAACATAGGTTCTTTGCGCGTGGATGAGTTGCGAAACATAAATCCGCTTGACATACTTTCAGCAAAATATATTGTTTTTGTAAAACCGGAGGAGGCCTTTAAGTTTCTGGAAAGTAAACTTTAATTTATGTCATTTTTCACTAAAAAAACCGAAGAGAAAAAGGGCGAAAACAAAGCCGTTGCCGTAAAGGCGAGGCGTGATATTCCCACACGCGTCAATTTGGAGAGTATTTTAATTCGTCCGAGGATTACCGAAAAAGGAGCTATTTTGGCGGATAGCAATGCCTACGCTTTTGAAGTACAGCCGAAAGCCACAAAACATGACGTTTCCCGCGCGGTATCGGCCCTTTACAAAGTGATACCGGCGAAGGTTCGCGTAGTAAAATTGCCGGGCAAAAAAGTTTTTGTCCGCGGTAAAAGTGGCAGAACCGCCGCCATAAAGAAAGCGTATGTTTATTTAAAGAAGGGGGATAAGATAGAAGTCGTGTAAATATAATGCGAATACTACGAACAATATGCGAATACTACGAAAGCCCTCTTCTTGTTCGTAGTATTCGCATAATTCGCAGGTTCGCATTATAGATTTAATATGAAGAAATACAAACCAACAACCGCATCACGTCGCCACATGACAACCCTTCCCTATAGGAAGATTCTTACGACTGGAAAACCGTTTAAAAAACTGACTTCCGGTTTTAAACGATCAGTGGGCAGAAACAACCACGGTCGTATCACGACAAGACACAAGGGCGGAGGCAACAAACGTCTTTTCAGAGACATTGATTTTGTCTATGACAAAAAGAATATTCCGGCGGTTATAAAAACAATAGAATATGACCCCAACAGGAGCGCGTTTATAGGACTGGCTTCTTATCGGGACGGAGAATATCGTTATGTTGTTGTGCCACATGATACCAAACCCGGCGACTCTTTTATTGTGGCGGAAAAAGCTGAAATAAAACCCGGCAATCGCTTGGCTTTGAAAAATATTCCCGTAGGAACTTTTGTCTACAATATTGAGTTAAAACCCGGAAATGGCGCCAAAATAGCCAGAAGCGCCGGAATATTTACCGCGGTAGTGGCTCAAGATGCCGGTTTCACTCATCTTAAAATGCCTTCAACTGAAATAAGAAAGGTCTCTGCCGAATGTTTTGCCTGTGTGGGGCAGGTCGGTAATATTGAACATTGGCTCGTAAATTACGGCAAGGCCGGCAAATCGCGTTGGATGGGAATACGCCCCACTGTTCGCGGTACGGCCATGAATCCCGTTGACCATCCCCATGGCGGAGGCGAAGGCAGACAAGGAAGAGGCACTCGCCGTGCCAAAAGTATGTGGGGCAAGCCCACAGGAAAAGGCCAAAAGACCAGGACTCCAAAGAAATACTCAAATGTATTTATTGTTTCTCGCCGAAAAGTAGGTAAAAATAAGTAGTTTTGCTTACGCGCCTTGACTTTGCTTTGAGTTCTGTTAATATTGGAGCTTAACTGCTTTGCAGTTTTTGTTTTACCATGACAAGGTCGCTATCCAAAGGTCCGTTTGTTGACCCTCGTATCACAAAAAAGATAGAGGGCAAAAAACCGGACAACACGCCTCCTATAAAAACTTGGCTTCGCGCTTCGGTTATTTCTCCTGAAATGGTCGGTTTCAAGTTTTTAGTGCATAATGGCAAGGATTTTCCGGAGGTCTTAGTCACTGAAGACATGGTTGGACACCGTTTGGGCGAATTTTCCTTGACTCGCAAATTCATAAAACACGGAGGAAAAATGCAAAAAGATCAGGAGCAGAAAGCCAAAGAGGCCGAAATAGCGGCGGCGCAGTCGGCTAAATCGGCGGCAGAAGGAAAGAAATAATAAATATAATCCAAATACTACGAACGATATGCGAATACTACGAAAACCTTCTTCTTATTCGTAGTATTCGCATAATTCGCAGGTTCGCATTATATATCCCATGAAAGCAATTCTAAACAACCACCGACAATCTCCCCGAAAAGTCCGCCTTGTGGCAGATATGGTAAGGGGTAAAAAAGTCGCCGATGCCTTACAGATTCTTTCTTTTGGAGGTAAAGTCGCTTGCGACCCGATAAACAAACTTTTGAAATCCGCCATTGCCAATTCCGGCAAAGAAAAAGGCGAAATTTCAGAATTTTTTGTAAAAGATATTACGGTAAACGGAGGAACCGTTTTAAGAAGAACGGCTCCGCGGGCGCGAGGGTCGGCAAATGTTATAAAGAAGAGGACAAGTAACATCACTTTGGTTTTGGATACAAAACCAAAGTGATAACGAAGCATGTAACACGAAACATGGAACACAAAAGAATTAAGACAGGACTTTATCCGCTTCTTTCTTAAAATGTTCAATGTTACAAGTTACATGTTACATGATTATGTCACACACCGTTCATCCATATTCACACCGTTTGGGAATTATCAGGGATTGGAAATCCCGATGGTTTGGCGTGAAAGGCAAATATAGCGACTTTCTAAAATCAGACATTACCATTAGGGAGTATTTAGACAAGCGTCTTCGCGGGCTTTACATAAGTGAAGTGGAAATAGAAAGAAGCGAAAAAACTTTAAGAATCATAATAAGAACTTCCCGTCCGGGAATTATCATAGGCAGAAGCGGAGAAGGGGCGATAAAGCTTAGAAATGACCTTCTTTCTTTTGTGGCCCGAAAAAAGATAAACATACCGGAACAATTAAAAATTGACATAGAAGAAGTTCGGTCGCCGGAGTCAAACGCGGCCATTGTTTCTCAGATGGTGGCGGAGGCGCTTGAAAAACGCATGACGTTTCGCAGGGTTTTGAAACAAACCATTGAAAAGGTAATGGCCAACAGAGACGTTAAAGGGGTAAAAATATATCTTGGTGGTCGTTTAGGTGGAGCGGAAATGGCTCGTTCCGAAGAGTTAAAAAAAGGACGAATACCGCTTCAGACATTTAGAGCCAATATTGAGTTTGCCCGCGAAAAGGCCCATATGCCTTACGGCGATATCGGGATAAAGGTCTGGATATATAAGGGAGAGATTTTCGCTGATAAGAACCAGCGAAAATCATAGAACATGGAACTTGTAACGCCATAATATACAACGTGTAACTTGTAACGTGTAACGCCGGAAAAGAAATACTCTGACGCTACACGCTACACGCTACACGCTACACGAATATGTTATTCCCCAAAAAAGTAAAATTCAGAAAATGGCACACTATGAGGCGCAATCCAAAGCGTCCGGCTGTGGCTACCAGAGGAACGGAAATCAATTTCGGTTCTTTCGGCCTTAAAGCCGTGGAAGCGGTTCGGGTGCGGTCAAATCAGATTGAAGCGGCCAGAAAGGCCATGACTCGCTCTCTCGGAAAAACCGGAAGGGTCTGGATACGCGTTTTTCCCGATATGCCTTTTACCCAAAAGCCAGCCGAAGTAAAACTTGGCAAAGGTAAAGGCGACGTGCAGGGATATCAAGTCCAGATACTTGCCGGTCGAGTGATTTTTGAAGTGGATGGCGTCGCTGAAGCGCAAGCAAGGGAAGTTTTGCGTAAAGCCGGCACCAAGCTTCCCGTAAAGACCAAAATAGTGGCCAGAGTGTAATTTGCGTTTTCAGACCTTTTATTGTAGTGTATCTCCTGAACATGTCTTCATCATTAACTAAAAAAACGGAAAACGACCTGCTAAAAGAGCTTAAAGCGAAGCGAGACGAGCTTCGCAAGTTTCGTTTTGATATGACCGGCAGTAAGATAAAAAATGTAAGAAACGGCCGAGCTGTGAGAAAAGACGTGGCAAGGATATTGACGGCTTTAAATGAGAGACAGAGAAACGTCTAATCGTAACGACCCGTTTTGAATCAACTCTTCGGCATAGGCGACGGGTTCCCGGGTAAAATCTTCATTATCGCCCGCTACAAGCTAAAAAATATGAATTCAACCACTCACAATACGCAAGCCAACAGAAAACCCCGCCGTCTTTCCGGTGTGGTCGTTTCCGACAAAATGAAAGATACTATCGTGGTGGAGGTTACGAGGTATGTAAAACATTTGAGATATAAAAAATACCGAAAAATAACAAAGCGCTACAAAGTACACGATGCCGGAAATACCAAAAAAGTGGAAGAGAAAGTAGATATAGAAGAATGCAAACCGGTGTCAAAGGATAAGCGTTTCAAAGTTAAAAGTCCATAAAGTCTATAAAGTCCGTAAAGTAAGACAAAGTCGGAATACTTTAAGAACTTTCAACTTGATAAACTTGACGAACTAATCTTATGATTCAACCACGTTCCATCGTAAAAATAGCCGACAATTCAGGCGCCAAAATCGGGCGTATTTTTAAGATACTGGGAGGGTCCAAGAAAAGATACGCCGAAATAGGTGAATTGGTCGTTCTTTCCGTTCAGAAAAGCGAACCGCGCAAAACCATAAAGAAAAAAGACGTGGTTCACGCGGTGGTTGTAAGACAGCGCAAACCTTTCAGGCGCCGTGACGGTTCATATATACGTTTCGATGAAAACTCCGTCGTGATTTTGGAAAAAGGAAAAAAGGAGCCGATAGCCGGAAGAATTTTCGGTCCGATTCCGAGAGAAATGGCCGAGTTCGGTTACCAGACGATTAGCTCAAAGGCGGCTGAAATCGTGTAGAGTTAAAAGTCCATCAAGAAGTTCATCAAGTTCATCAAGTCATAAAGTGCATAAAGTCCCATCAGGTAAGGCAAATTTGGAATACTTTAAGAACTTTCCACTTGATAGGACTTGATAAACTAAATCTTATGAAAATAAAAAAAGGAGACACTATAATAGTCCGTACGGGCAAAGATAAAGGCAAGACCGGAAAGGTTGATGCTGTTTTGTCCCCTATTGATAAAGTTCTGGTTTCAGGAATAAACATCGCCAAACGCCACCGACGAGCCAAAAAAACCGGGGAAAAGGGACAGATAATAGATGTGCCGATGCCTATTCATGTGTCCAACGTGTCTCTTTTAGAAGACGGTAAACCGGTAAGGGTGGGATACAAACTGGCCGATGGTAAAAAGTTAAGAATAAGCAGAAAAAGCGGCAAGGCCATATAATGTCTAAAAAATAACAGTTTCACGCTATATACTATGAACACAAAGGAAAAACAGAAAAATGCTTTTGCCAAACTCAAAGACAAGTTTGGCTATAAAAATCCGATGCAGGCGCCGCGTCTTGTTAAGGTTGTCATAAACGCCGGCACCGGTTCTTTCAAGGATAAAAAGAAAAACGAAGTGGTTGAAGACAGAATAGCGAAAATCACGGGCCAGAAAGCGGCTGTCCGAGGCGCCAAAAAATCAATAGCTTCTTTCAAAGTCAGAGAAGGTGATCCTGTGGGCATACAGGTAACTTTACGAGGTAACCGCATGTACGGTTTTTTGGACAAAATGATTTCTGTCGCCTTTCCAAGGACCAAGGATTTTCGCGGAGTGAAGGTTTCCTCCATAGACGACATGGGCAATGCCACTTTCGGGATATTGGAGCATACCGTCTTTCCGGAAACAAGCGACGAAGAATTAAAAGATGTTTTTGGTTTTGGCGTGACTGTGGTAACCACGGCAAAGTCAAAAGAGGAAGCCGAAAGCTTCTTTAGAGAAATCGGCATTCCGTTTGCCAAAGAGTCAAAATAATAGTTTGACTTAAGGGTTTTTTGTTGGTAATATTCCTTTGAAAGAATTAAGAAGCAGAATATGGGGTCAAGGGAAAAGATTTGATTTTTAACTTCTGGTTCCTGATTCTAATTTTATTTATGGCCAAAAAATCAGTAATAGCGCGTTCAGTAAAGAAGCCCAAGTATAGCTCCCGTATAGTGCGGCGCTGTTTCCGTTGCGGTAGAAAACGAGCTTTCATGCGCGACTTCGGTCTATGCAGGATTTGCTTTAGGGAATTTGCAAACAACGGAATGGTTCCGGGAGTGAAGAAGTCGTCTTGGTAAAGAAGTCAAAAGTCAATAAAGTTCATAAAGTCCATCAAGTAAAACCAAGACAAGAGCCGAATACTTTATAAACTTTAAACTTTATGAACTTGAAGAACTAATTTAATGGACTCAATTTCAAACATAATCATCGGTCTAAAAAATGCAAGCAATGCCGGAAAGGCCACTGCCGTTTTTCCGTATTCAAAAATAGCTTGCTCAATAATGGAGGTTTTGAAAAAAGAAGGTTTTATTTCCGACTTTTCAAAAAAGGGCAAAAAAGTCATTCGGGCAATAGAGGTGGAGCTTAAGTACGTGGACGGTTCTCCGGCCATAAGCGGAGTGAAAAGAATTTCCAAACTTTCAAAAAGAATATATGAGAGAAGCCGAAATATACGTTCCATAAAGAGCGGTTACGGAAGCGTTATTATCTCCACTTCAAAAGGTTTAAAGACAGATAAAGAAGCGCGGAAAGAAAAGATCGGGGGAGAGTCGTTGTTTGGAATATGGTAAAGAGTTAAAAAGTCCAACAAGTTCATAAAGTTCATCAAGTTCATCAAGTCAGAAAGTCCATAAAGTCCAGAAAGTCCGTAAAGTTCATAAAGTCCATCAAGTAAAACCAAGACAAGATCCGAATACTTTATATAATTATTTATGTCACGCATAGGCAAAAAACCAATAGACATTCCCGATAAAACCGAAATATCCATTTCGGGTGGAAATGTTACAGTCAAAGGGCCTGGGGGAACTCTGGCGCGTGAATTCAAGACGGGCAAAATTTCCGTGGTTAGCCGAGACAAACAAGTCGTCTTGACGCCAAATAGCGATTCTATAGAAACAAGAGCTCTTTGGGGAACTTACGCTTCTCACATCAAAAACATGATTAAGGGCGTAAACACTCCTTATGAAAAGAAACTCATTCTGGAAGGCGTGGGATATAGGGCGGAGGTAAAAGGCAAAGACCTTGTCATGGGGCTTGGTTTTTCTCATCAGGTCAAGGTACCGATACCTGACACTTTGAAGATTTCTGTTGAGAAAAATATTATTTCCATAAGCGGAATTGATAAAGAGGAAGTCGGTTCTTGGAGCGCCAGGGTGAGAGCCAAGAAAAAACCGGAACCGTATAAAGGCAAAGGTATTCATTACTCAGACGAAGTGGTGAGAAGGAAAGAAGGCAAGAAAACGGCATAAAGAGTTAAAAGTTTGTAAAGTCAATCAAGTCCATAAAGTCCATAAAGCAAAACCAAAGAGACAAATAATTTATAAACTTTATGAACTTGAATAACTAATTTAATGAAATCTAATTCCGAAAACAGAATAACCAGACACAAGCGCATACGCGCCAAAGTAAAAGGGGACGCAAACCGTCCGCGACTTTCCGTGTTTAGGTCCAATAAATACATTTCCGCTCAACTTATTGATGACGAAAAGGGAGTAACTTTGGGATCCGCCTCTTCACGAGGTTCAAAGGGTAAAAAAATGGAAATAGCCAAAGGTGTGGGAAAAGCAATCGCCTCTGAAGCGGTGAAAAAAGGACACAAAAAAGTCGTGTTTGACAGGAGCGGTTATAAATTCGCTGGAAATGTAAAGGCGGTGGCGGAAGGCGCCCGAGAAGCCGGACTGTCGTTTTAACGGGCGATTATAAAGAAAAGGAAGAAAAGGAGGTATATTCACTAAATATGGAAAACAAACAATACAGCGGTAAATCAACAGGTCAAAACAGCGCGGGCGCGAAATTTCCGCGCAATGTATCCGGACGCGCGCCTAAAAGGAATGTTAGGTCCAAAGAAAGGGCCAAGTCGGAGTTTGACCAGAAAATTCTTATGATACGCCGTGTTGCTCGTGTGGCCGCCGGAGGCAGACGTTTTAATTTTAGCGTGGCCTTGGTTATAGGGGATAGGAAAGGGGGCGTAGGGGTCGGTATCGGCAAGGCGGGAGACACATCTTTGGCCATAGACAAAGCGGTCAAAAACGCCAGAAAGAACATGATAAAAGTGCCGATAACAAAATTGCAATCAATTCCCCATGACGTTTATACCAAATACTCAAGCGCCAGAGTACTGCTTCTTCCGGCTCCGGGCAAGGGGCTTGTGGCTGGCTCTGCCGTCAGAGACGTTTTGACTTTGGCTGGATACAGAGGAGTGGTCGGTAAAGTTCTTTCCGGCAGTAAAAACAAGCTAAATATTGCCCGAGCGACGGTTAAAGCTCTCGTTTCCATTTCGCTTAAATCCACAGCGCCGAGCATGGAACCTCAAACAAATTCCGGCGACCGGAGTTTAAAATAAATACGTCAGACATCATTTAACACTATTTTGAAACTCGGAAGTAGTATTTTGCGATTTTAAACGTAACTTGGACGAAACAACCACTATGCAAACACACGAACTAAAAAGAGACCATGCCAACAAAAAGCCCGCCCGAGTGGGGAGAGGTGGCAAACGCGGTAAAACATCAGGTCGGGGCACCAAAGGCCAAAAAGCTAGGGCCGGTAGAAAACTAAGACCGGAAATGCGTGATATCATAAAGAAACTCCCAAAGTTGCGCGGTCGTGGCGTGTTCGGACTTAAAACAATACAAAAAGCTTTTGTTTCCGTTCCTGTTTCTTTGCTTGAAAAAAATTTCAAAGAAGGAGACAAAGTAACCGTCAAAGTTTTGGCAGACAGAGGAATAGTGGCAAGTCAAAGTGGTCGCATGCCGAAAGTGAAAATATTGGACGGAGGAGAAATTACCAAAAAACTCAATGTTAAAGGACTCTCCGCTTCCCAATCAGCCAAGGAGAAAATAGAGAAGGCAGGCGGTAGTTTGTCATAGCAGACATATAGTTTGTAATAGAATTTTTTTAAAACAGCATCCGCCGGAGCATATCGGAATATTTCCGGTATAGGCGGACGTTTAGCCAAATATGTTTAGTGATTTCGTATCAAAAATAAAAATAGCTTTTACCGACTCGGTACTTCGCAAAAAAATCTTTTTCGTTCTTTTCGCTCTGGTTATTTTCAGAATTTTGGCCGTTATTCCAATTCCCGGCGTTGACATATTTCGTCTGGAGCAGTTTTTCTCAAACAATCAGTTTTTCGGGCTTTTGAACATATTTTCCGGAGGCGGCCTGTCCAATCTTTCCATAGTCATGCTCGGAGTGGGTCCTTACATTACGGCGTCCATCATTATGCAGCTTTTGACTATCGCGTCCCCTAAGCTAAAAGCGCTCTACCACGAAGAGGGCGAGGCGGGAAGAAAAAAATTCAGTCAATACTCGCGATATCTTACCGTGCCGTTGGCCGTTATTCAGAGCTTTGGCTTTCTTCTGCTTTTGAAAAACCAAGGTATAATAAGCGACCTTTCTTTGGCTGAATCAATAACCAACATCGCCGTTGTTACGGCCGGTTCTCTTTTGCTTATGTGGATAGGCGAACTTATAAGCGAGTTCGGTATCGGAAACGGCGTGTCACTCATAATTTTCGGGGGTATCGTTGCAAGTATTCCGACCGCTGTTACCGAAATTTGGCTCAATTACGACCCGTCGCAGATTCCGCTATTTCTCGGTTTTTTGGTCGCGGCGTTTCTCATAATTTTGGGAGTTGTCATAGTAACGGAAGCCGAGAGGCCGATACCGATAAACTACGCCAAAAGAGTCAGAGGCATGAAAGTTTACGGCGGTATTTCCACTTACCTTCCTTTGCGCGTTAATCAGGCAGGAGTAATTCCCATAATTTTCGCCCTTTCCGTGTTGCTTTTTCCGCAGATGATTTTGAATTTTCTGGTCAATGTTCAAAGTTCCGCCTTTCAGGCCTTTTCTTCTTTTCTCTTGGGCATAATGAATAATCCATGGTTTTACTCGTCTTTCTACTTTTTCTTGGTTTTTGTTTTTACTTATTTTTACACGGCGGTTACTTTTGATCCGGACTCCATCGCAACCAACCTCCAAAAAAACGGAGCGTTTATTCCGGGAGTTCGTCCGGGACAAACAACCTCCCAGTATATCGGCAAGGTTTTGACGAGGATTACTTTAGTCGGAGCGACTTTCTTGGGACTTATCGCCGTCTTGCCTTTGGCAATGCAGGGAGTTACGGGAAACGCCACTCTGGCTATCGGTGGCACGGCCCTTCTTATCGTGGTATCGGTGGTGCTTGATCTGGTCAAAAAAGTTGACGCGCAAGTTTCTATGAGGGAATACTAAAGTGCGGTATCTCACAAGTGAAGAATAAATTTAAACCGGAAAAAGGACAAACTGACTATACGAAGGCGCGATGGGCGCCGGTTATAAATTGCGTCTTGAAGTTTC
Source organism: bacterium (assembly GCA_030699905.1). Taxonomy (NCBI): domain Bacteria; species bacterium. Next base: position 17,003 of record JAUYKQ010000004.1, on the reverse strand, counting down.
GTGATAGGTTTTTGGTTGTGCAAAGGAGTGAAAATTTACATTTTTTCCCGGGGTTTTGGAACGGCATTTCGGGGTTTTTAGATGACAAAAAGAGTTTGGAAGAAAAGGCCAAGGCCGAAATTAAAGAAGAGCTCGGTATTCCTTTAAATATGCTCAAAAGAGTGCGTCTTTGTGGTATCTTTCACCAAGAGTCGCCGGAATACGGGAAAACTTGGATTGTTCACGCGGTTTCCGTGCAGGTGAAAACAGACAAAGTTAAATTAGATTGGGAGGCGCGAAATTACAAATGGGTCACAATGTCCGAAACAAGTAAATTAAAACTTCTGCCTGGATTTAGGAAGGTTTTGGATTTGGTTTCTAAATAACCTCACTGTTATTATGCTGTTTGTGCTACGCGTTTTTGAGTCCCTTAGGGCAAAAACGGCTAATACTGGCAGTGTTAGCCGTTTTGTGATATAAATAACGGCAATGGACAAAGGTATAAATACCATACTAATGATGGGGAAGACGGGTTCCGGAAAGGGTACGCAAAGCGACATGATTGCAGGAAAACTTGGTTGGAAAATATTTTCCACCGGAGGGAGGTTTCGCCAAATAAAAAAAGGAGGCGACTTTTTAGGTGAGAGGGTTAGGGAAGAGTACGACCAAGGCATTCTTATGCCACATTGGTTTGCCTCTTTTCTTTTTGAAGAGGAGCTTTTGAAACTGACTCCCGAGATGGGACTTGTGTGCGAAGGTATCGGGCGAAAAGAGCCGGAAGCTCGGCTTTTTCATGACGTGGCAACATGGCTACATAGGGACTATGTTGTGTTTGAGTTTACTGTTACGGATGAAGAAGCGACAAAACGAATGCTCGGCCGCGACAGGGGAGACAGTTTGAATGACGAAGAGAAAATAAAAGTGAGGTTAAAAGAGTACAGAAATTTTACTGAATCCGCCATCAATTTTTTTAAAGAAAAGGGAAAGGTTATAGAAATAGACGGAATGAAGACGCCGGAAGAAATTCACGAAAATATTTTAGAAAAAATTAAAGGTTTAAACATCGGAGTCAATGTCTAAAAACCTGACAGTCATATCTTTAGGCGGTTCTCTGGTCTTCCCTAAAGATGGATTGGATGTTCCTTTTGTTAAAGGATTTGTTGACCTCATAAAAAGGAGAGTAAACAACGGGGAGAAATTTGCGATAATAACCGGCGGCGGGACTATGAGCAGAGAATATCAAACGGCTTTGAAGGAAATTTCAAAAAATTCAGAAGAAGAACTTGACTGGATGGGTATTTACGCCACTCGTATGAATGCCGAATTCGTGCGTCTGTCTTTCGGTGAACTGGCCGATGAACAAATCATTCCGGAGCCGTTTGGTTTCAAGGAGATAAAAAAAGGAGTGGCCGTGGGAGGCGGTTTCAAGCCGGGCAGGAGCAGTGATTTTTCGGCCGTGGTTATTGCTGAAAATATAGGCGCGAAAAAAGTGATAAACCTTTCCAATATTGACTACGTTTACGACAGCGACCCGAAAGTAAATCCTGATGCCAAGAAAGTTGAGAAAATAAGTTGGAGCGATTTCTTGGCTATTTTACCGCCGACATGGACACCGGGCGCCAATGTGCCTTTTGATCCGGTGGCCGCAAAAAGGGCGGAAAACGCAAAACTTCAAGTAATCATAATGAACGGAAAAAACCTCACGAACTTGGAAAGTTGTTTGGATGGAAGGGAGTTTGCGGGGACGACAGTGATTTGACGCGAAAAAATGTGAGCAGTGACTTTGTAAAGTCGCGCTTTCAACAAACGATGACGGCTTTGATTAAGACAAAAAAAGACATAGAACTTATTCGCGCCGGCGGTCGCCGTCTTGCTTTTGTGATGGCCGAAGTCATAAAACGGGCGTTGCCCGGCGTATTGCCGTCGGAGCTCGATAAACTTGCAAACGAACTTATTGTCAAAAACGGAGACGTTCCGTCTTTTCTAAACTACAGTCCGAGAAAATCGGAAAGGGCCTTTCCGGCAAGTATTTGCGTTTCAGTAAACGATTCAGTCGTTCACGGAGTTCCAACAGACGAGCCACTGAAAGAAGGAGATGTCGTCGGTATTGATATAGGACTAAACCATAAGGGCCGATTTACGGACTTGGCGGTTACCGTGCCAATCGGTAAAATTTCAGAAGAGGCGGAAAAACTTGTCAAAATAACAAAGGAGGCCCTTTTGAAGGGAATAAAATCGGCTCGGGTCGGCAATACAGTGGGAGATATCGGTTTTTCCATTGAAGAGTTTGTGAAGCCCCATAAATATGGAATAATCCGAGACCTTGCGGGGCACGGAGTCGGTCTTGCCGTCCATGAAGCGCCTTTCATACCAAATTTCGGAAAGGCGGGCCAAGGAGAAAAGCTTCTCTCCGGCATGGTTATCGCCATAGAGCCAATGCTGACTTTAGGTGGAGAGAAACTGACCGTCGGTTCCGATGGAATGACATACAAGACCAAAGATGGCTCTCTGTCGGCTCATTTTGAGCATACTATTTTAATTTCTGAAAACGGGCCTGAAGTGCTTACAAAGATATAACACGTAGCGTCTCGCAAGCAAAATGTGGGGTTTATAAAAGGGTAACTTTGCGAATGTTCCTTTAAAGAGGATAATAGACTTTGAATTACGAAACTCCAGATCCGCGTCTTTCTTTTAAATTTCGGCTACGTCTTTGCAAAAATTATTCAACAGATACTCTGTATATGCCTCATAATTTTTGCTTCGCCTCGCTCGAAATTGAAAAGAAATACATCGGAAGCGAGTTTCGTAACTCAAAGTAATAGAAGTACCTATCGTTTTTTTAAAGGACGTTTTATAATGATTACATATGGAAAAAATCCCTTCTGACGATATAAAAGAAAATGAGTTGAAAAAACAAGCCGAAACACTGGAAGCGGTTATGAAGGACCCTGAAATGAGCAGAAGTTTGAACGAATCTTTTGAGATCAGAGCCAACTCTCCTGTTTTTCGCAACAAGGAAAATTACAAAGTTTTTTTGGATTCTTTGCGGCAGTTTGGTAAACAAAATATTTTTGATAATGAAGGAAATCCCAAAAGATTAAATTCAGTCGCGTCTGACATAGACAGAGAAATAGGCAAGATTCTTGAATCTCCGGCTCACATTCAGGAAAAAAAATGGAGAAAGTTTTTTGAAAATCTTCCCACTGATTACAGAATCGGTGAGGAGCTTCTGAAGGTTTTAGACAAGGAAGAAGTGACAAAGAAGTTTAAAAGTTTGTCGAGACCTTGGGTTAGAGAAAGCGAAGTACCTCATTTGGAAGTGAAAGAGAATGAAAAATTGTCTGAAGTTCAAGCGCCACAATTAGAAGATTGGAGTAAATTTGGCGCTAAAAATAACAGAGAAAAACAGGACGAACATGATGTCCTTGAGTTAAAACCGGAAGCAGACGGCAGGCATGTACATACTATCAATCTTCGTGGTGAAAATATTCCGAAAGAAAAAAAAATTTCAGGGCAAAGAGAAAAAAAACAGAAAAAGAAAAAAGAAGAACCTCTCTCGGACGTTACCGAGCATTCTTTTGAAAATAAAGTAGACAACGAGGAACCCGCTGTTGAGAACGAAACGGTGTCGGCTCCGGAGTCGCTTAAAAATGTCAAAAAAACGGAACAGTTGAGGGCAATATCCAAAGCAGTCAGAGCAAAAACTTTGGAGGAACTTTTTCCTCTTCTTGACCAGATTGGCGAAATAACTGAAGGAAAGAAAACTTTCAGTCCGGAAGCCATTAAAGAAGCTATCGCAAAATCAATAAGGGAAAAGGATGTTATAAAGGCAAAAGATTTTCCAAGGGTTTTGTTTATGAAAATAAGGGAGCTCATAATGGCAGAGCAGTTGAGGGAGGAACTATCTGATGAAAGGACGTTTTTGGGCAAAGTGGCGGAAAAAGGCAAAAATACCGGCCGATTCTTAAAGGAGCTATGGACGGAGGATCAAAAAGACAGATTGAAAGCAGAGGTAGAGAGTCCGGAATTCGGGCAAAAGATAGAAAAGTGGATAAAAGAAAACCTAAAAACGACAAAATCCAAAGCGGTGGCGCTGTCTTTGTTTGTCGCGCTTTCCTTGGCGGTAAAATGGGGAGACAAAGAACCTTCCGCCGACCCCGAAAGAGCCAAAGTCGCCTCGGTAATTCCACATTTCAAAGACAATGCTGATTTTAAGACACAACAAGCAAGCGACGGCACGGAAGTAAAAGTGGTTACGGCTGATATTTTTAATTCCGAACAAACTCCCAAAGAGACGTCCGCTTCCCAGGAGCTAAAAAATGTCTCGCAAGAAGCGCAGTTTATAGGAGAGGAAGAAACAGAAGAAGAAATAAAAAAACCGTCTGCTCCTGAAGTTACCGATACCCATGAAATAGGAGAAGATGATAAAAATGATAGTGTAGTGTCCGCCGAGGAAGATAAAGAGAATGTAGAGGGAGCCGAGGTTTTGCCTTCGGATAATATGAGTGAAAGCGGTATATGGGCCAAGGACTTTACCAAACGAGTTCAGAATATGGATACGGGAAGCCCTGAAGCGTTAGAGGAAGCCAGGATTTTGTATTCCGAATTTATGAGAGAGTTTCAAAATCCCACCAAAGGCAACGTGGAAGAAAAGAAGACGAGAATCGGTAACCCCTACAGGGTTCTCAAAGGAAGTCCCGAGGACTACCTGGCGCTTCAAGAAGCGGCAGAGTCACTGCTTGGCGTTTTTTACGATATTTCTCAAAAACAAAACATTGATCCGATTAACTTTTCTCCTGAAAGAGACACTTTGACCGATGCCGTGAAAAGAATCGGACATTCATTTGAAATAGTAAGTGGCAGTCAAAAAAGAGCGGATTTCGCTTTTGAAAAACAGTCAGAAAATTCCGGTGGAAAAGGGCCGGCGTCGGAAGTTAACTCCGGAGGAGGACAAGAAACCTATGCTCCTGCCGACAAAGAGCAAACAACAAATAAATCTAATGTCTCAACCAAAAAAGGAAACCCTACTGACTACATATGGACTCCAAATGTCAGAACGGGCGGATACAATGCTACGGAGAATAGAGACGCCGATTTTGGAATGAAGCGCAGTGAACCAAAAAAAGCCGGCTTTTGGAAAAGTTTAGCCCAAGCATTTTGGGGACAGCCGATTGAGGGCAGTAAGAAACCGCCGATATACGTTGAAAAAAACACCAGACCGGAATACAGGAACGTTGAGAGACATTCGTACGACACTCATAGTATAAATATTACTCCGAGTGGGGGGTTGAAATATGATAAAAAAGGAGGTCAGTCGCAGAGAAGAAAGTAAGCATGATGCCCAATGTCAGTTAGGGTTAAAGTCGCGTTTTTGTTACGCAGTCAATATTTTATGGAAAAACAGAGGCCAACACTGAACGAAAAGAAATTCTCCTCTTCCGAAGAGGAGCTTGCGTTTTTGCGCGCTGAAGTGGCGAGGAGGCAGAGTGTGGCGGAAATACCGGTAAAAGTGGAAACGGTTGTATCGGATGCCATTCGCGATTACCGTTTTAACAATTCCGACGAAGTCCTGGAAACATCCTACGCTTTGTCGGAAAATGAACAGCAGAGCATAGTTCTTGACCTCTCACCGGAACCGCATGATAGCAAAATGGCAGAGCTTGTTGGCATGCTCCAAACACATGGGGTGAAGAATGTCTTGTCGGTTCTGTATAAGATGCGCAACCCTCATTTGGAAGACGATTTTCATCGTTTTTTGGTTCAATATGTCAAAGCGGGATACCAAACGTCCGATATAAAAAAGAACTCTCCTCTTTTCAGACCTTTGCGCACGACTCTTTTTGAAATTTCTCTGCCGGACGCCGAAGACAAAGAGCCGGCGGAGTCCTTAAAACAGCTTCTATCCGGAATGGAAAGTTTTTACGCCGGTATGCGGGCTGTCGGAGAAGGCGACACTTATTTTACTTTGGAAATAGCAAACGCAAACGGCAGTGATGAATTCGTATTTTACGCTTCCGTGCCCGATGGCAAACGAAATCTGTTTGAAAAACAACTGCTTTCCGTACTGCCAAAAGCCAAATTGACCGAAGCCAAGGACGACTACAACATTTTCAACGAAGCGGGTGTGTCTATCGGCTCCGAGGCCACTCTTGTAAAAAGACCCGCCTATACCTTGAAAACATACGATGAGTTTGAGTTTGACCCTCTGAAGGTGCTTTTAGGAAGTTTCAGTAAAATAGACAAAGAGGGAGAGGGGGCGGCTTTGCAAATAATCATAAGTCCTCTAAACGGCGAAAGATACGGTTCTGCTTTCTCCGAAGCGTTGAAAAACTTGGAAAAAGGAAAGAATACGGACGAAGCTCTGAATGTCGCGGTTTCTTTTTGGGGAGAGATAGGCAAGACGTTCAAAGAGCTTTTAAAGGCCGACAAAAATCCCAAGCAAGAAGAAAAAGAAAAAATTCGTGATGAATCGGCCATTGAGTCCGTCAAGAAAAAAATTTCCTCTCCCATATTTTCCTGCAACATACGTCTCGTGGCTTCGGCTCGAAGTGAAGACGAAGCGGAGGAAATTATTGCCGACTTGGAATCGGCTTTTCATCAATTTGGAAAAACAGAGGGCAACAGTTTAAAGTTTGAACGTCGCAAAGGAAAAAATTTGCGGGATTTTTCTCGCACTTTCAGTTTTAGAACTTTTGATTCTAAAAAATCGTTGGCTTTGAATGCCGCCGAACTCACGGCTCTCTATCATTTCCCCGAAACTTTTTCATATTCGTCTCCGCAGTTAAAACAAGCCAAAGCGGGGGCATCTGCCGCTCCTTTAGAGGCGCCCGAAAACGGCACTCTTTTAGGTGTTAATGACTTTCACGGAAAGAGTAAAGAGATTCGCATTTTGCCCGAGGATCGTCTTAGGCATTTCTACGTAATAGGCCAAACCGGAACAGGTAAAACCACCCTTCTCAAAAACATGATAATACAAGATATTGCCGAGGGTGAAGGCGTCTGCATGATAGACCCTCATGGCGCCGATATTCAAGACGTTTTGGCTTCCATCCCCGCGAATAGAACCGAGGATGTGATATATTTTGACCCGAGTCATTTGGATAGGCCCATGGCTTTGAATATGCTGGAATATGATAGGCGTTTTCCGGAACAGAAAACTTTCGTGGTAAACGAAATGCTTTCCATTTTTGACAAATTGTTTGACATGAAAACCGCCGGAGGGCCGATGTTTGAACAGTATTTCAGAAATGCCGTCATGCTAACGATAGAAGATCCGGATACGGGCGGAACATTATTTGACGTGTCTCGGACTTTGGCCAACAAAGCGTACAGGGACCTGAAACTTTCCAGATGCAAAAATCCCATAGTCACGCAGTTCTGGCGGGAAGTGGCGGAAAAAGCCGGAGGCGAGGCCTCACTGCAGAACATTGTGCCTTACATCACAAGCAAATTTGATAATTTTCTTTCAAACGACATTATGAGGCCCATTGTGGCCCAAGAACTCTCCAGTTTTAACATGCGTGAAATTATGGACAGCCGAAAAATTCTTCTTGTAAATTTGGCCAAAGGCCGTCTGGGAGATATCAATTCCAATCTTTTGGGTCTTGTGCTTGTCGGTAAAATATTAATGGCCGCTCTTTCGCGTGTGGATTCTTTTGGCAAAAGCGACCTGCCTCCTTTTTATCTCTACATTGACGAATTCCAAAACGTTACGACACCTTCTATAGCCACTATTCTCTCTGAAGCGCGCAAATATAAACTGTCTTTAAATATTGCCCATCAGTTCATTGCACAGCTTGACGAGAAGATAAAAGACGCCGTCTTCGGCAATGTCGGTTCCATGGCGGTTTTTCGGGTCGGTTCGGAAGACGCTGAATTTTTGGAAAAACAATTTGAGCCGGTTTTTTCCGGTAAAGACATCATAAACTTGGACAACAGGAACGCATATATCAAAATGCTTATAAACGGTCGTCCGGCAAAACCTTTTAACATTGAGACATTGCCACCGCATCAAGGCGACCGTCAAAGAATTGAAAAATTAAAAGAATTGTCATATCTTACCTACGGCCGAGATAGGGGAAACGTAGAGGAAGAGATTATGAGCAAGTATTATAAGTAAAATTTTATCTTTTATGACAGAAAAAATTCCACAACCGAATTCTCTTGATTCAATGGAGGGGTTGCCACGGCAGGATATTTCGTTGGATTTTAAAGAAGGGAACAGTGAAGTTGTTCCAATCCACATAGGAAAAAGAGAAGTTTCCACCGAAGAGACGGAACCACTGGGCAAAGCCGAACGGCTGAAAGGTCCCGAAGTTCCCCAAAAGATCAATATTACACGACTCCCTCCAAGTTTCTACAGAGAGATGATAGTTATGTCTTATAACAAAGGAGACAAAGAAACATACGGTAAATTTATGGAGGCGGTTACAGCGGAAGAAAAGAAAAGTATTGAAGAAGACGCATTTAACCAAAGCCGGAAAAGTTTCCGGCAATTTTCCAGCACGCTCTTGGCGCTTGATTTTACCAAGAGAGATCTGAAAGAGTTGGAAGACGCACTCTACAAGAGCTACGAGTTCTGGTCTGAAGCCAGGAAAGAGTTGGAAGTTATAGAACTCATTACAAGATCATCCAGGTACCAACCTTTTGTGTCTTTATTAGATAAAGTGAGCCTTCTCCTAACAGACTTAAGACTCGCATGCAGCAAAGAGGCGAACAGGCAGGAAAGTGTATGGGTGAGAATGTTCACAAAGGACAGGACAAACATTATCGCACTTTCTAAAATTCTTGAAGAATACAGAGAGGGGTTAGAAAGTTTATACAAAGCCATTTCACAGGGAGAAGAAATTGACCATGCGCTGTACGCAAAACTCATAACTAAAAAGTGGAATAGGGAGGATTTTTTTTATAAGCCCAATTGAAATCCCCGACGGAATCGAATTTCACTTTGTTTGAGCAGAAGTATTCCCGTCTTTGGCATAACTAATTGTAGTGTTTTACATATACAATAGATAATTGATAATTGAAAAAAGGGGCGGATTATGGTAATCTTTTGGCATGGTCAGGTTGGAATACAAGGAACCGGAGGAGGTGAAAAGAACGGTGCGCGATGTTGTAGGTAAGCATCTTGACCTTTCGGAGTACAAGCTGTTTTTTTTCGGCTCAAGGGTGGTTGGAAAAGGAAGCGCGCGCTCTGATATTGACATAGGTATTGAAGGACCGGAGAAAGTTCCTCTGTCGGTGATGTCCCGAATAGAAGAAGAAATCCATGATATTCCCGTACTTTACAGTATTGATATAGTGGATTTTAGGACCGTTTCATCCGATTTTTATAAGGTGGCAAAATCAAAAGTGGAATTTTTTTAATTTAATTTGATATGACCAAAGAAGAAGCTTTGAGGATTCAGTTTGAAAAAGCGGTCTCTCGCTTGAAGGAAGTTTTGGAAATGGAAAAAAACGAGGTGGTAAGGGACAGCGCTATTCAGAGGTTTGAAATGTCTTTTGACCTGTCATGGAAGCTTGTAAAAGAATTTCTTGAAAACAGAAAAGGTGTTGTTTGCTCCTCTCCCAAGGATTGCTTTCGGGCGGCCTTTAAGCATGGCCTTATTGACTACGAAGATTCCTGGATCTCCATAACAGATACCAGAAACTATACGGTGCATGCTTACAGTGAAGCATTCGCGGAAAAAGTGTATAAAGAGTTGCCTAATATACTGAAGAAATTTGAATCATTATTAGAAAAAGTTAAACAATCATAATGGAAAATCATCCGAAAATAGAACGTACGCTTGTCGTCATAAAGCCCGACGGCGTTCAAAGGACTCTTGTCGGCGAGATAATCGGCCGTTTTGAAAGAATGGGGCTTAAAATTGTCGGTCTTAAGATGATGGTGCCCACATCGGAGCATGTTGAGGCGCATTATTCTTTAGACCCGGGATGGAAAGAAGCGGTCGGTAAAAAGGCCATTGAAAGTTATGAAAAAAAGGGACAAGAGCCGCCGAGCCGAGACCCGATAGAAGTCGGAGATAGAGTTATAGAGGGACTTAAAAAATATTTAACCAGCGGACCTGTGGTGGCCATGGTGTGGCAAGGAGCGCATGTTGTGGAACTTGTAAGAAAAATAGGCGGAGGCACGGAACCGCGTTCGTCAGACGTTGGAACCATACGCGGGGATTTTGTTCTGGACTCTTATCAAATGGCGGATACCGACAAAAGGGCGGTTAGAAATCTTGTGCATATGTCAGGTACTATTGATGAAGCCAAGCTTGAAATAGCTCATTGGTTTAAAGAAGAAGAGCTGACAAACTATCGTCTGGTGCAAGAGCAGATACTTTATGACGTAAACTTAGACGGTATATTGGAATAGAAAACGAAGTCAAAAGCGGACAATTAGTAATTTACTGTGAATTACGAAACACCTGCTTCCCCCCCACGAGGAAAGTCACAAAAAAGTGACTGAGACCGGGCAAGCGCCCTTGGAGCGGTCACTTTTTTGGGAGCTTTTCGAGTGGGGGGGGGCGACTGCCGTATTTCGAAATTCAAGATAATTTATGGAAATTAAAGACCCGTCAGTTCACCAAGGCGAACTGACGGGTCTTTCATGGGTTATAAAAACATAAACCCTAGAATACTCTAGGTGGGTGACCGCAACGCGCACGCGTCAGAATGTCACTCGTATTTAACGGAGGACTCTCATCGGCACGACGTAATAATAGATCTCCCTTTGAAAGTGGTATAGAGTTTTATATTTTTATAACCTATAATCATTATACACCCATTCTAATGAAGGACAAATGAAAAGAACGAATGAAAACAGACCTGTGCCTAAAACATGTTAGAATAAAAGAGGTATTTGCCAAGAAGTAGAGCTTCGCTTTAAAACTTACTGACCAAAACAATGAAGAAGAATATCGGTATTTCCATATTTGTCCTGTTTATCGCCATCGGCGCCTTGCACGCTTTTTCCATCCACTTTTATTTTTACTGGATATTTTGGTGGTTGGATATACCTATGCATTTTCTCGGGGGGCTTTTTGCCGGACTTGTAGGTTTGTGGACTTATCTTTACTCCGGAGTTTTCTCTTACGATAAACAGGGTCGTTTTAGATTGGTTTTTGCGGCCGTCATCGGTGCTTTGGTTATCGGCGGTTTTTGGGAAGTTTACGAGTATTTCACCGGTCAAACATACAACGCCATAAGAAACTATCCTTTAGACGTTCTAAAGGATATGGTTTTTGACGTGTTAGGGGGCTTTGTGGCTGCCTTTTATGTGGAAAAAGGTCTGAAAAAAGAGACACGAGGACCAATAAATTCATGGCAAAATCAAAGTCAATCCACGACCGAGGACAAACCGTTAAAATGAAAGAATCAAATATCAATCCTCATATAATTTTCTGGAGCGGAGCAAGCACCGTTACTGGCGCCAATTTTGAGTTTTCCGCCGGTGGCAAGAGGATTTTGGTTGACTGCGGTCTTTTACAAGGAGTCCAATTTGCCGACAAGAGAAACGCGGAACCGTTCCCTTACAACCCTGCGGACATTGATTATCTTTTCGTGACGCACGCCCATATAGACCACATCGGTCGCGTGCCGAAACTTGTAAAAGACGGATTCAAGGGAAAGATAACAAGCACCGAAGCGACACTAAAAATCGCCAAGTTCATGTTTGAGGACGCTCTTTCCATTATGCGTTACGAGAACAAAAACGGCGAAAATCTTCTTTATGAAGAAGATGACGTTTCCAAAGCGTTGTCTGTTTGGCAAACGATTGAATACGGCAAACCTTTGCAGTTGTCTCACGACCTTGCGGTAACGGCCAAAGACGCCGGACATATTTTGGGCTCCGCGATGTATGAGTTTGAGTACGGCAACGGACGCAAAATCAAGGCGGTCTTTACGGGAGATTTAGGCAACTCTCCGGCGCCTCTTTTACCTAACACGGAAATTATTTCAGACGCCGACTATGTTGTCATGGAAAGCGTTTACGGAGACCGAAACCACGAAGGTTCGGGAGAAAGAAAAAACAAACTTCTTCAGGCCGTAACAAGAACTATTAAAAAAAAGGGGACATTGCTTATTCCTTCTTTTTCGCTTGAAAAAACTCAAGTGCTTCTTTATGAAATAAACGAAATGGTTGAAAACGGTAAAGTGGGTGATGTCGCCGTTTTTTTGGACTCGCCCCTCGCTATTAAAATCACAGGCGTCTATTCGGAAATGTCGCATCATTTCAAAGGGGAGGTGCGCAAAGAAGTGGAGGGAGGAGACGATATTTTTGAATTTCCGGGACTCAAAATGACTCCACGAGTCCGGCAGTCGCAGGACATTGCAAACGCCAAAGGACCAAAGATAATAATAGCCGGCTCCGGAATGTCCGCCGGTGGCAGAATACTGCGTCATGAAGAAATTTACTTGGGAGATGAAAACGCCACTATACTTTTTGTCGGTTATCAGTCGCCCGGTTCTTTGGGTAGAGAGATTCAAGACGGCGCCAGGTCAGTACAAATAGGAAATAAAAAGGTCTTCGTGAAGGCAAAGGTTGAAACCATAAGCGGGTACTCTTCACACAAAGATTCGGATGGACTTTTGAATTTTGTTGAAAATACGGCCGGTTCTTTAAAAAAGACCTTTGTTGTCATGGGCGAGCCGAAAGCGGCATTTTTTTTAGTTCAAAAACTTCGGGACTATCTTGGGGTTGAGGCGGTTCATCCTTCGGATGGGGAAAAAGTGGAGTTGGAATTCTAATGTCGGCTGAACTTTGTCCTCGGGAGATAAAAATCGCCCCCATTCGCCCGCAAAAGCGGGCGAATGGGGGCGATTGGCATTATTGCATCTCGCGCTTGCAGAATCTTTTCTACCTCGCCTTCTCCACCACTCTCTTGAAGGTTTCGGGATTCTTTTCGGCTAAACCGGCGAGGATTTTACGATCCAGATCAATATTTTTTTTCTTTAAAGCGCCGATAAATTTACTGTAAGACCATTCGGTGCCCAGTCCGGCGTTTACCTGAACGTTCCAGAGTTTTCTGAAGTCATTTTTTTTGTCTCTCCTGTGGGCAAAAGCGTAGGCGCCCGCGTGCACCAGAGCTTCATAAGCGGCCCTTTCTTTTTTTGAGCGCGCGTGTCTGTATCCCTTCGTCGCTTTTAAAACGTTTTTCCTTGTCTTTAAAGCGTTTACCGCTTTTTTTACTCGTGACATATGATTATTTGGTCTCTAATCAATCCCGAATTTTCTCCCTAATTTTCCCTAACATTAGATTCGTGATTGATTCGGGAGGCGCGTACTCGCGCCTATTTCGAGACCATTTGAGTTTTATGCTAAATATCTGCTAATGTCTTTATTGTTCATCTTGAAAGGCGACGTCTTGTGTTTGGACATCGTCTGTCTGCCTCTTTCTTTGGCGTTAAAATGGTTCTGGCCCGACCTTCTTCTTAAAATCTTGCCATTTTTCGTAACCTTAAGTCGTTTTGTGTATGATTTGTTTGTTTTCATATTTTAGCGTTAAGCGTTCAGTAAAAAGTATTTACATACGCTAAACGCTGTACGCTTACTAACTTCTCTCTATTATCACCGTCAGTCCCTTTGGCCCTCTCTTTAGCGGTTCGGCGATTTTGTATTCTTCGGAAATAAAACGAAGAACTCGCTCCAACCTTTCAGAGAGAAACTTTGGGTCCATGTATTTGGCTCTGCCTGAAAGGAAAAGCTCTACTTTGACCCTATGCCCTTCCTGAAGCCACTCTGAGGCCTTTTTGGCCTTTAATTCCAAATCGTGTTCGCCCGTGCCTATTTTAATTTGAATGCTTTTTATTTCCGCGTTCCGGCTTTTTGATCTTGAGGCCTTTGTCTTTTTGTTCTCCTCGTACTGATACTTGCCGTAATCCATTATCTTAGCCACCGGCTCCGGAGAGTTGGGCGAAATCTCTATCAAATCCAGCCCATCCTCTTCGGCTTTGCGAAGAGCGTCCTGAAGAGACAAGAGACCCAAATTTTCTCCCGTGGAGCTTATAACCCGGAGTTCTTTGGCCCGTATCTGATGGTTTATTCTGACTTTTTGACTCAAGGGATAATAAGATTACTTATGGGAAGAGTTTACCATACAAGTAAAATAAAAGCAATTTTTTAACGGACGAGCTGTATCAATACCTGTTGATACAGCTCGTCCGTTTTCAAAAGTTTGAAGCCGGTTTTAGAAAACATTATCACCATTTTTTCATGCGCTGTAAGTAAAATGGTAGTTAAAGGTAGTTAAAAGTTTAAGAAATCAATAAAATTTTTTTATGAGAATTTCAGACAAAAGCCAAACTCTTATAGCAGACAACTTTGAAAAGAGCAAAGTTTCTCTAAAAGAGTTTTTGAATATTTCGGTTTCATGGAAATCCCGACTATCAAGCGGTTGGAGTTTTTTGGTGAATATGGCAAAGGCCGTTTATTCTTCCGTGGAATGTCTTTTGTCGCTTGCGCTTTCGGCTATTTTGATTTTTATTTCAAACCCGCTTGAAATAGCCATGCCGGAGTTTTTGGGAAATCTGGCTCTTATAGCGGCTTTTCTTATCTGGAGCGTCTGGACTCTTTTTGTTTGGCAGGAAGAGGTTCTCGTTTTCGGAAAGGCGGATGTTTTGCGAAGTACTCATGTCGCGGGGTACATTATGGGTTCTTGGGTTATTCTTTTGGCTATCGCGGTTGGATTTGCCACTCGCGGAGCCGACATTTGGTTTGCGGTAGCTCTGTCTTTTCTGGTTTTGATAAAATCGTTTTCAATCGCGACAGGGAAAGTCATGGCCGATAATTTCGGATAGAAAAAATCTTGCCGGCCAAGCGACAAGATTTCGGTTTTCTGCGCAAATTCTGGTGTTACCTCAAAAGGATCGAAATGACCTTTAGAAGGGAGAGAATGGCCACGAGGAAAATTGAGCATACTGTCATGACGAATAATACGTTTATAAGGACTCGGCCGAAGAGTCCGATTTTCGCCAGGATTTCCTGCCTTTTCACTTCTCTTCGCACGCCTTCTTGGTCTTCCTTTAGAATTCTCTCGATTTCTCTTCTTTCCCTTTCTGTAAACAATTCCATAAGTTTCCTTTCTGAATCTAAAATACCACACTGAACAACTATTTGTCAACTCAAAAAAGATAACCACTCACACCTATCAGAAAGTGGCTTTATTCATCCTTTTCTAAAGGAGGGTGGTCATTCTGATGACGGAGGATTTATAAATCCCTCGGCCTACGGCCACTCCCTTCCCGCGCTACGCCGAAGCGGCTTCGGAGAGGCGAGTACAAAAGGGAGAATGAGAGTGTGGGTAGTTACAAAAAAGACCCCATCTTGAATCGCTTCAAAATGGGGCTTGTTTCTTCGCGGTGACGAGAGGAGACCCCGCTCAAATTATATTTTAGCCATCCTTGGCGTCATTTCGAGCGCTATTTGAGCGGCACGGCCGGATGAAATGTAATGGGACGCCAGCTCGTTGTTCGTGGGCTCGTGGTTGACCTCTTCTCCAGTCACCCACTCGTTGAACGGACTCTCCATTTCATGCTTCTGTATTTGCAAAAATACAGGAAGAGGCACTGGAATACTGGGAGTGTTCATACTGAAAACAGTTTAACGCCACAAAGCATCCGACACAACGGCTTTCTGTGGATTTCTCGGACTTTCGACGCGAGAATACATTCCTTCTTTCACGTCCTTTTTTCGGGTGGTGGCGAATGGTTGAGGGAGTTGCGTTTTTGCATTCCGCATTCTGACACATACCGCCGTGTGCGCTCCGTAGATAGCGTAAGGTATTAACATCCCGCAATGGGGACATGTTGCGCGAATCGGTCTACTCATTTTGACTCCTTTCTGCGTTCCTTTAGCCGTTTATCTTTATAAACAGTCGCGAGAACAAAAACAAGATGAAGACTAGAATCAGAAACGTTTGCAATCTGTCGTTTCGCCTTTTCGCTCTTAATAATTCTTCTAGTCTTTGCTCGTATGCCGCTTCGGCCTGGTCGGCTTCGTATATTCTGCGAAGCTCCACAATTTGCCTGTCTGTTAGGGTGTTCACACTGTCCTCTAAAGTAAACCTATGCAGGGGGTTTGTCAATTCCTCACGCAAGTGAAGCCCGCCCGAACGTACCGCACAGACACGTTCGGTACGGGCGGGCAGTTCACTTGCTCCGTCTCCAATAAGAAAAATCGCCCATTCGGGCTGGTTTTTGAAAATGTAATGATGGGCGGAAGCTCGCGGACTCGCGTATCGGTTACATTTTCGTGGGTAATTCTTTTCTGTATTTTTCTATTAAAATATCTTTCTTTTTTCGCGACCACTTCTTCAGTTGGATTTCTCTTTTTCTTGCTTGTTCCAATGTGCTGTATTCTTCCAGAAAGACGATTGTGAAGTCGGATTTGTATTTAGTAAAGCAAGCGCCGCGTTTCTGATTGTGGTATTCAACTCTGTCTTTAGGATTTTTTGTTATGCCTATGTAAAGCTTGTCTATAGAATTTTTGATCATGTAAACGTAGAACATGGTTTTATTATCTCTCAATTACCACTTGAGACAAGTCTATCAAACAGTCCCTCGACGCGAAGACTTGCTCGGGACACTCGACTCGCTTAAACTAAAAAGCCATGCGTTAGCATGACTTCTTAGGTGGTTTATCCTTCGACAAGCTCAGGAAAATCCACGAGCGAGCTTGCTTTCTGAAGCAAGCGAGTCGAGTGGAGATGGGCGGACCGCGAGTACGCTTATCGAACATTACATGTTCAGTACGGGTTTCCCATCCAGCACTAAAGGATATTAGTGCTGGATATGGGAGAACCCCTTCGATTCCGCCACGAAACGTGCGCAGGCACGTTTCTCATCTCCACATAACAAAAATGGCTCGCCAAGAAGCGAGCTCATTTTTGTACATGTGGAGATGGGCGGAATCGAACCGCCGTGCAAAAAGAATCCATTGAAACGTCTACAAGGTCTAGTTCGTTTTGATTTTTAGGTCTCGGCGCTTTAAACGGACAAAATACGCCAAAACCTTAGCTCCTTTTATTTCAAGA
>JAUYKQ010000003.1 GCA_030699905.1 bacterium | reverse complement strand
TCCGATGGATTTCTTTTCAATTTCGAGCGAGGCGAAGCAAAAATTATGAGGCATATACAGAGTATCTGTTGAATAATTTTTGCAAAGACGTAGCCGAAATTGAAAAGAAAGACGCGGATTTGGAGTTTCGTAATTCAAAGTCAATCAATAATCGCGTCATTTTATTTCTGCCTGTTTTTATTGTAGCCGCCGGTTTCGGCATTTTTCGGTACGAAATAAAAGAACAGCAGGTAAATCCAGTCCTTGAAAATTTGACCGAAGAAAAAGTCATTGTTGAAGGAGTGGTAACACAGGAGCCGGATAAAAGAGAAGAGAGTGCTCGTCTTTCATTATCAGCCGATACTTTGATTTCAGGAGAAAAAAGGGACCTTATAAAAGAGGGATTTTTAATAATCACGCCTCTTTTGCCGGAGTATGGATACGGTTCTCGCTTGAGAATTTCCGGCACGCTTCAAAAACCGGAAAACTTTGAAAATGAAAACGGAAGAGAATTTGATTATGTTTCCTATCTGGCCAAAGACAACATTCGGTATCAGATGTTTTTTCCCGAAATGGAACTTCTTTCCACGGGCAACGGTTTTTGGCTTAAAGAAAAACTTTTTTCCTTAAAAAACTCTTTTGTCGCGAACATCTCCCGAGTTATACCAGAACCTGCTTCGGCTTTGGCCGCCGGACTCATAGTCGGCGCCAAGCAGTCGCTTGGTGAAAAACTTTTAGACAGTTTTCGCGTAGTCGGGCTGATTCATATCGTGGTTCTTTCCGGCTACAACATAATGATTGTCGCGGGAGCGGCGGGCGGATTTATAAAAAGAGTGTTTTCAAACCGCCTATCGCTTGTGGCGAGCGTAATTCTAATTTTCTGTTTTTCAATTATGGTCGGTGCCGGAGCCACTGTGGTCAGGGCTTCCATAATGGCTCTGCTCTCTCTTTTGGCACGAGCAACCGGCCGTATTTATATGATAACTCACGCTCTTGTTCTGGCCGGAGCGTCAATGATTTTGTGGAATCCGAAAATTTTGGTTTTTGACCCGTCTTTTCAGCTGTCTTTTGTCGCCACTTTGGGGGTGATATACGGAACACCCGTCGCGGAACGCTGGTTTAAGAAGTTGCCGAAAAAGTGGTCAATCAGAGAAATTATTTCCACAACTATTGCCGTGCAGATTTTCGTACTGCCAATGATTTTGTGGATGATGGGGGAGCTGTCTTTCGTCGCTCCTTTTGCCAACGCGCTTGTTCTGCCCCTTATTCCTATGACTATGCTTTTCGGGGCTCTTACCGGCGCTTTGGGCTGGATATCTTTCTGGCTTTCGGTACCCTTCGGCTACATCGCTTACGCTATGCTTTGGTACGAACTTCGCGTTACCGAAATTTTCGCTTCTCTGCCGTTTGCTTCCGTTTCCGTTCCTTATTTTCCATTTTGGCTCGTGCTCGTGGTTTACTTCCTCTTCGCGATTTTCCTCCGCCGGTGGTATGCGCAAAACGCAAAACGTGTAACACATAACGTGAAGCGTGTAGCGTGAAGCGTCGGAGTAGTTCTTTTCCGGCGTTACACGTTATACGCTTCGCGCTACATGATTTTGACGCTACACGCTTCACGCTTTACGCTACACGCTTCGCGCTACACGATTTTGACTCTTCACGCTATACGCTTATGGCTAAAATTTGTCTCAATCACTTCCCAATTTAGGTTGGCGAAAAAGTCGTCAATATATTGTCCTTTGCCACTTGGTTGGTAATCGGCCACAAACGAATGTTCCCACATATCAAGAGCCAAGATAGTTTTGCATCCGTTTAGCTGATTTATATGCTGTTCGTCCACCCAGTTGGTTAAAAGTTTCTCCGATACCGGATCGTAAAGGAGCATTGCCCAGCCGATGCCGCGGGTTTTCGCTGTCGCCTCAAAACGATTGAGCCAGCTGTCAAAAGAGCCGAAATCGCTTTCAATTTTACTTCTCAATCCGCTATTTTCTGAAAGTTTTTTCGGTCCCTCTTCAAAAGAACGGAAATAGTATTCGTGGTTTCTCATTCCGTTGAATTCAAAAGCAAAACGCCTCTGGAGTTCGGCCGACGCGTACGCGTCGGCCGCGGCGAGCTCGTTAGAGGGGCTTTTTTCTATCGCTTCCAAAATCAGATTGGCGTGTTTCACGTATCCGGCGTAGAGCTTCAAATGCTCCTCAATATTTTTCTCCGAAATTCCTTTGAGTTTAGGAATGTTAAATTCCGCGAGTTTGAATTGTTCCATGGGGTTTTTTTAGTTACTTTTAACCGATTTGGTTTTATAATGGGACTGTTGCCGAATATCCATTTTGGCTGATTTCTCCAAAATTCGGCTACGACTTGTTGAAAATTTTTAGCCAATACCGCTGGCATTAAGCCAAAAATTTTCAACTTCGTCTCGCTCGAATTTTGAAAAAATCAACTCAAAAGCCTATTCGGCAACAGTCCCATAATCATATCATGAACTCAAGCGATGAAAACCGTATGAAAAAGTTTTTCATTTTTTTACCTTTAATCATCATAGCCGTGCTTTTCGTCGCCAACGTTTTCATATGGCTGTCGGCGTTAAGAGGGGAAAATGGGGCACTTACCGTCTCGTTTTTAAATGTCGGGCAGGGAGATGCTGTTTTCATACAAGCGCCCAACGGAAGACAGGCGCTTGTTGATGCCGGAGGTACCGGAGCGGTTTTGAGAGAACTCGGAGGTGTCTTGCCTTTTTACGACAGAAGTATTGATGTTGTGATTGCCACTCACCCTGATACCGACCATATCGGGGGTTTTCCGGAAGTTTTCAGACGTTTCAACATCGGACTTATTCTTGAGTCGGGAGTCGGCGCGGAAACGGGTGTCTACGAAACATACAATGAATTGGCGGAAAAAGAAGCACCGCGCCTTACGGCGCGGCGCGGAATGAAAATTGTTTTAGATAAAGAAACCTATTTGACCGTATTGTTTCCCGACCGAGATTTGTCGTCCGGAGGATCTGCCAATGATGCTTCCGTAATTACTCGCCTGACACACGGAGAAACTTCTTTTCTTCTGACAGGAGACGCGTCTAAAGCGATAGAGGATTATGTCACGGCTCTGTCGCCTCAAAGCGTGGACGTTGATGTTTTGAAAGCGGGCCACCACGGTTCACGGACATCTTCTTCTGAAACTTTTGTGGGCTTTGCCTCTCCTTTGTTCGCGGTTATTTCTGCTGGAGAAAACAATCGCTACGGTCACCCGCACGACGAAGTCGTTTCAATTTTTGAGAAATTCGGCATTCCCATTCTCGGAACATACGATAAAGGAAGAATCACTTTTACTTCAGACGGTAATAAAATCAAATTAAAAAAATAAAAATCCTTCGCCACGAAAGGCGAAGGATTTGGCGAGTTATTCGCCAACAGTCAATAACTAAAGAGGGAGCTTTTGTTGCGCTGTTTCCCGCGCAAAAAGCTCACGCTCATTCTTGACGATAAGAGGAAGCACTTCCTCTTTGTAACACTTCCAGAGTGGCGGACTTTGTTTTATCCGCCACTCTCGGTCGGTGCGCCACTGTTGAAAAGTGATATTGTCAACATGATTAGTTCTTCCTTTGTCCAAGACGATGTTTAACATCGGAAGAAGAGCGTCCAGAGCTTTGACGAAACGGCTTTCATCGTCGTCTTGCTCCTCGTACTTATGATTACTGTCAGTCATTGCGTCGAGTTCCTTGAATTGCCGACAGATAAGCATAAGTGCCTGTCTCTCTACTCTTTTTTTGT
This sequence comes from bacterium, assembly GCA_030699905.1. Taxonomy (NCBI): domain Bacteria; species bacterium. The sequence continues at coordinate 7,623 of JAUYKQ010000003.1, read as the reverse complement.
CCCTTATAAGAGCAGGTGGCGCGCCGAATCTGCAAATGTCAAAGCCGGTGTTTTGAGCGTGTGGAGTAAACGGCTCCTGCATGTCGTGGGCCAGAATATACTCGCGAATTTTGTGGATATCCAAGTCAAGCTTTTCTCTTCTCACAAAAAATTCCGCGAAGTACAGAAGCCCTATGATATGCTCGGCAAGTGTTTCCCGCCGGCGAATACCGGGGAAGAAAACTTTTCGTTTTAGCCGAAGCATCGGTCCGATGAAGTCCTTTATAAAGGACAGGGAGTCATTCAGTAAACTCATTTTTGGCCTTTCTTCTCCCAATAATATACACTAATTCTTCAAGCAAACAAAAAACGGCCTCGGCCGTTTCTTTAACTTTCCGATTTAAATTTTCAAACATGCTCTAAATCACGCCGGCTTCTTTTAGTGTCGCGTAAGCGCCTTTTTTGTTTATGGTTTTCAGGCCTTTTGTGGAAATGTTTAAAATAAAGGTCTTATTCAGTTCCGGCACAAAAATCCTCTTTTTTTGAAGATTGGCATAGCTGCGACGTTTGCCGGTCGGATTGAATTGAGTGGCGCGAGTGCGGTTTGAATACCCGCCGCGAACTTTTGATGTTTTTTGGGTGATGGGGCAAATTTTAGCCATAATCGTATAGCGTATAGCGTATAGCGTGAAGCGTCAGACCTTTCCGGCGTTACACGTTACAAGTTACACGTTTTGCGTTTTGGTATGTTATCATATTCCCCATATTTAGCAACATGCAAACCATCACCCTTTTTTCAATCATCATACTTATAGTGTCGGTTATCATACATGAAGTGATGCACGGTTATGCCGCCAAATGGCAAGGCGACCACACGGCTGAAATGGCCGGACGGCTGACTCTAAATCCTTTGCCTCATTTGGATCTTTTCGGTTCAATACTTGTTCCCGTTATTCTTGTCTTTTCCGGCGCGCCTTTTGTCGTGGGTTGGGCCAAGCCCGTCCCTTTTAATCCTTTCAACTTGCGAAACCAGAAATGGGGGGAAGCCATAGTCGCGGTCGCCGGCCCTTTGTCCAACGTGGTCATAGCTGTGTTTTTCGTCCTTTTAATTCGTTTTTCCGATATCTTGTCCTTTTTGCCACCGTCTTTTATTCAGATAAGCGCTTTGGTTGTAATCATAAACTTGGTCTTGGCCGTTTTTAATCTTATGCCTTTTCCACCCCTTGACGGTTCTAAAATATTTTTTTCCATCCTGCCCGGCCGTTATTACCATATCCGTGAGACAATGGAGAGGTATTGGTTTGTATTTTTTCTTTTCTTTCTTTTTGCGCTTTCGAAGTTCCTTTTTCCCGTAGTTGTTTATATTTTTCGGTTACTGGCCGGTCAGTCGGGACTTAATGCCTTGCTTTTTTGAGGGTAATGGGTTAGAGTGGTGCGTACGTTTAAGTAATATAATGCGAATACTACAAACGGGAATGCGAATACTACGAAAACCTTCTTCTTATTCGTAGTATTCGCATAGTTCGTAGGTTCGCATTATAGATTTCCGTAGTATTCGCATAATTATTCGCAGGTTCGCATTATATGTTCTATGCCGACAACAAACCAACTTGTAAAAAACAGAAGGAAGAAATTGCACCGCAAATCAAAATCGGTGGCTTTAACTCGTTCCTTTAACACCCTTAAAAACAGGCCGATTTTTTTTCAGTCGCCTTTTAAGCGAGGGGTTTGCATAAAGGTTACAACCAAAACTCCCAAAAAACCAAACTCGGCTGTCCGAAAAATCGCTCGCGTGCGACTGACCAACGGCATGGAAGTAACCGCCTACATTCCGGGAATGGGGCACAACCTGCAAGAACACTCCGTCGTCTTGTTAAAAGGAGGTCGTGTTAAAGACGTCGGACTCCGCTACAGCGTTGTCCGCGGAGTATTGGACGCCGGCGGAGTGGAGAATAGAAAGAAGGGGAGGAGTCAATATGGGGCCAAACGGCCGAAATAAACGCAGAACGTGTAACTTGTAACGTGTAACGCCGGAAAAGAAATACTCTGACGCTACACGCTACACGCTACACGCTACACGCTATACGCTATACAACATGCGCAGAAAAGTAAAAAACAGAAAAAAACCTTTACCGGATCCGAAATACAATTCGGATACTGTCGCCAAGTTCATAAATTACATTATGAAGGAAGGGAAAAAAGAGGTGGCCAGAAAAATTGTCTACAGTTCTTTTGATGTGATTAAGGAAAAAGGCAAAACGGAAAATCCGCTGGAGGTTTTCACTATGGCTTTAAAAAATGTAAGCCCCAATATGGAGGTTCGCTCCCGTCGTGTTGGAGGCGCAAACTATCAGGTACCTGTTGAGGTTAGACCGGAACGTCGGCTTTCCTTGACTTTCCGCTGGATTATAGAAGCGGCGGGAAACAAGAAAGGTTCTCCTATGAAGACGCGTCTTGCCGACGAGCTTTTGGCGGCGGCAAGAAACGAAGGCGAGGCAATCAAAAAACGAGAGAATGTGCATAAGATGGCCGAAGCCAATAAGGCCTTTGCCCATTTTGCTTGGTAGTTTTTGCGGTCTTTTTGCTCAATTTCTTCGTTGCTTCTTCCGCGCGCTCCCGCGCTGGCCGTTGTCAGGATTTTGAAGGACGCGTTAATCACCGAGCTTTAAAAAACTCCGTTGAACATTGTTTAGAAAGTGAATAACTACGCTTTTCATTTTCGGTTTTACTGCTATACTAAATTTACCTTTTAGAAGGTAAATTTTTATCAACATGAAAACAATACAAGACGGCGTTTCTTTTTTCTTTATAACGGTGGTTTTTATTCTTTCAGCCATTTCCGTTTTTGGCGTTTGGGAAATATTTGACGGGGACGTCATTTATAAATCGTTTTTGACTCTCGGCCTTTTGTCCGTCATTTCCATAATTATAATGATTGCCGGACGGTTTATGGACAACAAACCCGCCGATGGCTTAATCGTACCTGCTGTCGTGAACCCTGCTTTCGGCAACATAAGAAGGATAATGATTGGCACTCTTATAGTTTCGGCCGCCGTACTGGCTCTTTTGGGTGTTTTGGCAATATGGGAAGTAATGAAGGGCGAAGTGCTTTGGAAGGCGGTTGGCTCCATTGTCATCATTTGTTTCGCTTCTTTTCTTGTGGTTATGACTTGCCGTGAGAGGGAAATGACGTTATCAGAAGACCCACACAAAAAGAATGTCTCTTTGGTAACTGTAATAGCGCTTGTAATAGTGGGACTTTGGCTTTTAGCGGCATTTTCCGGCTTTTAGGAAATGAATGTACAAATATACCTGCCTGCCAATTTTGATATGAAAAAAGCTTAAGGCAAGTTCTACCGTAAAAATTGCATTTTTACCCGATTTGCTGTACTCTACTCTTTACGCTTCGGCGGATTTTTCTTTTCTAAACGCCACGCGCTTAACTCTCGGTTCTCAATTTAATTTTTTATGGAACGCGACTACACATTACCCTTCGTCAGAAACTTCGGCATCATAGCCCACATTGATGCCGGAAAAACCACTACATCCGAGCGGGTGCTTTTTTATACCGGAATGTCTCATAAAATAGGCGAAGTGCACGAAGGCGAGGCGGTAACCGATTGGATGGAGCAGGAAAAAGAAAGAGGCATAACCATAACCGCCGCCGCCATAACTTGTTTTTGGACGCCGACTTACGAATTGTCGGAGGTTTCAATCTCAAGCGACGAAGAGAAAAAGAAAAAAGCCGAGGAACACAGACACCGATTTAACATCATAGATACGCCCGGACACGTGGATTTCACTGTTGAAGTGGAGCGTTCTCTTAAGGTACTTGACGGCGGAGTTGTTGTTTTTGACGGTGTGGCTGGCGTTGAGCCACAGTCAGAAACTGTCTGGAAGCAGGCGGACAAGTATAATGTTCCCCGAATTTGTTTTATAAACAAACTGGATAGAATGGGAGCTTCTTTTGAACGTTCATATAAATCAATTTTAGAGCGTCTAAACAAAAGCGCGGTCAGAATGCAGATTCCCATAGGGGAGGAGGGAGGTTTTGAGGCCATAATAGATCTTTTACGAATGAAGGCCTTTTATTTTGAAGGAGAAATGGGCAACAAAGTCCGAGAGGCGGAGATTCCGGCAGAATATTTGGAGTCGGCTCAAAAATATCGCGCCGAACTTGTGGAGAAAATAGTTGAACACGACGAGAAACTCATGGGGGACTATTTTGAAGGCAAGAGCATTTCTTTGGACGACTTGAAAAAGACGCTTCGCAAGGCGGTGGTGGATGTAAAAATTTTTCCGGTCTTTTGCGGTTCTGCTCTTAAGAATAAAGGCGTACAGCTTGTACTTGACGCGGTTGTTGACTATTTGCCATCTCCTCTTGACGTGCCTCCCGTCAAAGGCACCGACCCGAAAACCGGAGGCGAAATAGAAAGAAAGGCGGACGACAACGGGCCGTTTTCTGCTTTGGCTTTCAAACTGCAGTCCGATCCGTTTATCGGCCAGCTCACATTTTTCAGAGTGTATTCAGGCACGGTAGAATCCGGTTCTTATGTTTACAACTCCACAACCGGCTCCAAAGAGCGCCTCTCCCGCATCGTGCGTTTGCAAGCCGACAAGCGCGAAGAAGTCAAGAAAGTGTTTGCCGGTGAAATAGCCGCCGCCGTGGGACTTAAAGAAACGAGAACCTCCGACACTCTGTGCGACGAGAAAACTCCGATTGTCCTTCATCCTATAAAATTTATTGAACCGGTTATTTCTTTGCGTATTGAACCTAAAACCAAAGCCGATCAGGAAAAGATGGGTTACGCGCTAAAACGTCTCTCTGACGAGGACCCGACGTTTAAAGTCAAATCAGACCAGGAAACAGGAGAGACCCTTATCATGGGCGTTGGAGAACTTCAGCTTGAAATCATGGTGGACAGAATGAAACGCGAGTTTAGCGTTGAAGCCAACGTAGGAAAACCGCAGGTGGCCTATAAAGAGACGATAACCGGCACGGCCGAAGTTGAGAATAAATACATAAAGCAGACGGGAGGTAAAGGACAATACGGCCACGTAATGATAAATATCAAGCCGATGAAACCGGTTGACCCGGAAGCCAAGGTCCCCAAAAACGTTAAACGTTACGAGGACTTTGAGTTCATTGACTCCGTCAAAGGGGGTGTGATTCCTCAGGAATTCATTCCGGCCGTTGAAAAGGGGGTGCGCGAGGCAATGGACAGGGGTATTCTGGCCGGTTTCAAAATAACAAATATTTCCTGCGAATTGACTTTCGGTTCTTATCACGATGTTGACTCTTCTGAAATCGCTTACAAAATAGCGGCTTCTCAAGCGTTTCAGGAAGCGGCCAGAAAAGCAAAACCGGTTTTGCTTGAGCCGATAATGAAGGTGGAAGTCATTACGCCGGAAAAGTTCATGGGTGACATTACCGGCCACCTTTCTTCAAAGCGCGGACATGTGGAAAACATAGAGGACCGCGGAATGGACAAAGTCATACATGCCCAAGTTCCTCTCGCGGAAATGTTCGGATATATAACAACTTTGCGCTCCATGACGGAAGGACGCGCCAGTTTCAATATGGAATTTTCTCGCTATGAAATAGTGCCTGTCAATGTGGCGCAAGAGATAATTGAAAAAAGAAAATAGAAAGAAATTTACAAACGGTTTGTCAAACCGCCCGTTCGCCACTATGTCGGATGGGCGGTTTTTTTTGTGTTACAATTTGTAGATGACTGTGAATTACTAAACACCTGCTCCCCCCTCGGAAAGCTCCCAAAAAAGTGACCGCTCCAAGGGCGCTTGCCCGGTTCTAGTCACTTTTTTGTGACTTTCCTCGTGGGGGGGAGGTGCCTGCCGTATTTCGCAATTAAAGAAAATGAGCAAAAATATTAAAATCACGTTTTTAATGTTTGCTGTTGTCGCCCTTTTGGTTTTTTCAAATAGCCAAGAGGTTTTATTTCGTGTTTCTTCCTTAAAGGATAAGATAAAAGAGTCGGTATCTTCCATCTTTTTTATACACAGCGTCACCTCCGAAAAACTTCAGGAAAAATATGGCGACTCAAAAAGAACTAACAACAAAGTCCGAATTTTGGTGGTACCGGGCCATGACGAAGGAACTGTGGGAACGCGATTTGCCGACGCGAAAGAAACAGACCTAAACGCGGTGGTGGCCGAGGAAATTTTTGAACTTCTGACGCAAGACGGAAACTTTGACCCGATTCTTTTGAGAAACACATTCGGCTACAACACAAGTTTCATTGAATATCTGCATTCACACAGGGAAGAAATCAATACTTTTATAACCGATAAAAAAGTGGAAATGACGAATCTAATATTAGAAGGTTTGGTTGACCCTCATAAGGGGGTGATGCACAACAAAGCTCCCGGTGAAGTGGCTTTCATGCTTTACGGCATCAACAAATGGGCCAATGACTTAAATGTTGACATCGTCATTCATATACATTTTAACGATTATCCAAAAAAGAAAAGTGACTCCGTGGGCAAATACAGTGGTTTTGCCATATATGTTCCGGAGGAACAGTACTCAAACGCCAAGGCCTCTCGCGCCATAGGAGAAAAGGTCTTATCTTCCATTTCACGCTTCTATCCTACGAGTAATTTGCCCGCGGAAAGCGGAGGTTTGGTGCCCGAACAGTGGCTCATAGCGATAGGAGCTTCAAACACTTTGGATGCCGCTTCTCTTTTTCTGGAACTCGGCTATATTTACGAGTCAATTCTACATCCGGCTTCAATAAGGGAGAAGACACTTAATCATTTAGCGTGGCTTACATACGATGGACTTCTGGATTTCTTTGAAGGTGAAAGTGATGGAAGAAGGACTTTTGAACCTTATCTGCGACATGAGTTTAGCCGGGACATCGGTCTTGACGCGAAAAAAGACACTGATGTTTGGCATCTGCAAACTTTTTTGGCGTATGAAGGACATTACCCTCCAAAGGGAAAAACTTCGCGTAACTGTCCCCTAAACGGCTATTTTGGACCTTGTACCGAAATGGCCGTAAAAACATTTCAGGAAATAAACAATATTCCCGCGACTGGGTTTGTCGGCTCCGCGACTCGTTCGGCGTTGAACAATAATTAGAGCATGTCTGAAAACCCTATCGCGATGCCGATTTTCCAAAATTCGTGAGAAAAATGGTGAAGATGAGGGAAGTGCACCGAGGTGCTCTGACCGAAGATGAGCCATTTTTTACCGAATTTTGCGAAATCGGCGCGCGAAACGCTCTCCGTAAGGAGCATGCCTATCTAAGTGTTAGGGTTTTTTGACATGCTCTGTGCGGTTATCCACAGATTTTTATTGCTCTGCGTGTACCCTTGGGGTATTCTTAAAAATGAGAATGCCTTTAATCAGCGGTCAAGACCTCTTCTTTACCGCGCTTATAACATGAAGTAGCATAAGCGGCCAATGCCGTGAGGTTCGGTTTGGGGTACTATCATTATAGTTATACACTGGCCAACCTGCCATGTTGACCATAAACACTTTGAGTTACGAAACTCGCTTCCGATGGATTTCTTTTCAATTTCGAGCGAGGCGAAGCAAAAATTATGAGGCATATACAGAGTATCTGTTGAATAATTTTTGCAAAGACGTAGCCGAAATTGAAAAGAAAGACGCGGATT
>JAUYKQ010000002.1 GCA_030699905.1 bacterium | reverse complement strand
TCCGATGGATTTCTTTTCAATTTCGAGCGAGGCGAAGCAAAAATTATGAGGCATATACAGAGTATCTGTTGAATAATTTTTGCGAAGCCGTAGCCGAAATTGAAAAGAAAGACGCGGATCTGGAGTTTCGTAATTCAAAGTCAAATAGAGCGAATCCGGTTTTCCGTTATGTTGGTCTTTGGAACTCAAGTTTGAAAGGTTATCCTTCAAACCTATATCCAAGGGCCAACTATCTTATAATCCTTGTACTTTACTACGGTTTTTGCAAAACGGCAACGGCCTGCCACTCCTCGTCAGTTTGAGTCCCCGTCAATTAACAAGCACTCTGTTATGTTATTTGTTTTGAATTACGAAACACCTGCTTTACCCCCCACGAGGGAAAGCTCCCAAAAAAGTGACTGAGCCCTAGGCAAGCGCCCTTGGAGCGGTCACTTTTTTGGGAGCTTTCCCTGGTGGGGGGGGTAAAAAGCAAATATTTCGTAATTCAAAGTTAATCACCTTGTCCTCACCCGGAACCTTTCACAGAAAATTCACTAAAGAAAAGTAATCTTTTACCAGAGATCTTTAAGTTCGTGGAAAACGGTGACTTTTTAAAGTCGTCCGTTCCGAACGAAATCTACAAGAAACGAAACAACCCCAGCTATTCGCTTGGGTTGTTTCGTTTATTCCTGACGCCCGAATATGAAGACATGAGGTATTTTCTTGACGCTTTGTCCAAATCAAAGAAATCATCCGCCTCTTCTCTTAATTTGGCTGACGTGGATTTGCCAAAAGACACCACTTCCACTTGGCATCCTTCGGTTTTTTGCAGATATTGTACAAGAGGAACAAAATCGCCATCTCCTGATATTATTATGGCTGTGTCTAATTTGGGGGCCATTGTAATGGCGTCTACCGCGAGCCCTACGTCCCAATCCGCCTTTTTGGCTCCTCCCGCGAAAACTTGCAGGTCTTTTGTTTTTGTTTCTATACCGGCCTTTGTTAAAGCGTCAAAAAACCCTCTTTCCGCCCCGTCTTCCGTGGTTATGACATACGCAATGGCACGTATAAGGGCCCGACCCGCAAGCGCGTCTTTTACCACATGGCCAAAATTCAAGTGCGCTCTGTATAGGTTTTTGGCGCTATGGTACATGTTTTGCGTGTCTATAAAAATTCCAACTCTCTGTTCTTTGTGTTTTATTATTGGCATACGTTCCTTATTAAAAATAATTTTTTAAAATGCTAATCTACTGTGAATTACGAAATGTCTTTTTCGGCGAGGTCTTTTTGCGCCACGAAGATTTTTTACTAAAAATCTTCTCTCTCCGGCGCCGGCCGCGCCTCCGAAGGCGCCTCTCAAACCTCGCCTCAACACCATTTCGTAATTCAAGGTAATCTAACTAAATTTTATCAGAAAAAACAAAACCTCGCACGCGAGGTTTTGTTGGCGACACAGAGCGGGTGAAAAGAAGAAATTCCGATTTTGTTCACTTTTTTAATTCCAACTTTTTAATCAGTGTACCGTATCTGCGCGGATTTTTCTTTTGAAGGTATCTTAAATGAGCTTGTCTGTCGGCCACCATACCGAGAAGTCCCCTTCTGGAGTGCTTGTCTTTCGGGTTTTTCTTCAAATGACGGGACAATTCAGTGATTCTTTTAGTTAAAATGGCCACCTGAACGTCAGCAGAACCCGTATCTTTATCGTGAACGGCTGTCTCCTTCATGACTCGCTGTTTCCTAATTTTGGTTAACATTTTTGTAGAGTAGCACGAAACAATGAAAAAAGCAAGGACTGAAATTCAGTAAAAAGTCGGTTATAAGTATCAGACGACAGCACTGCTTTTACCACAGGGCTTGTTTCGAGGGGCTATTTTGTGATTTCCAGTTTGTAATCTTGTCCGTTCTCTGTTATGTGATAAGAGAAAACGTTCGGGTCAAGAGGCCTGTTTCTTATTCGGCTCTCCTTTTCAAAAAGGTCTATAAGCTCTTCCCCGCCGGAAACGGCCGGATACTCGCCATTATCCATGTAGTACATTTCAAGCACTGTGGCTATTTGATGAATGTTTGCTCCGTTTACCGATTCGGTAGCGGCAGCCAAAATATCGTCAGTTTTCAAAACCACGCCGTTTACTATGAAAGTCGTTCCAATAATTGAAGAAATTATAAGTTGAAGAAGTTGTGTTGTCATGTTTTTACTTTAACCGGCACTTTGAACGTTTTATAGTCAAAATGTCGTGTTTATTGTCCGTATTTAAAACGAACTTTATACTTTAAGTATAACACAGACAACTGCCACTTGTCAATGTTTTAGGCCGATTTTCTCTAAAAACGGCCTATTTTAGAGCATATCTCCAATCTCACATCCGAATAAAATGGCATAATTTCCAGGCAAAAGCATAGCTGGAGCCCGAGCCATATCAAGATATGGCTCGGGTGAAGCGACGGCTTTTGGCGGAAATTTTGGCATTTTAGCGGATGAGCTTTAATCTGATCCTTATTTTAGCGTTGAGATTGGAGATATGCTCTTAGGCATAATTTGTCCATTGCCACGTCAATTGCGGGGAAGCGAATTGTGTTAATATGTACCTATGAGAATAATTTCTTGGAACGTAAATGGCATTCGGGCCGTTATGAAAAAAGGCCTTTTTTTACCGTTTATTGAAAAACACGACCCAGATATTCTTTGTCTTCAGGAGACAAAAGCCGAAAAGGGTCAAGTGGTGATTGACTTGCCTCAATACGAAGAATACTGGAATTCGGCCGATAAAAAGGGCTACTCGGGGACGGCTATTTTTACAAAAACAAAACCTTTGGCGGTAATAAACGGCCTGCCGGAAAATATTGTGAAGAAATACGGACTTTGCGCGGATAAATATGGCAACCCCCTTTCTGAAGGCCGTGTTATATCTGCCGAGTATGAAAAGTTTTTTGTAGTTACTGTTTATACGCCGAACGCCAAAGACGACCTTTCCCGCATTCCCCTTCGCCATAAACAATGGGATCCGGCTTTTTTAGCGCATTGCAAAGAGCTTGAAAAGATGAAGCCCGTGATCTTTTGCGGGGACTTAAATGTTGCCCACACTCCCGATGACTTGGCTCGCCCAAAGGCCAATGAGGGACTTAAGGGATTTACGAAAGAAGAGCGTGAAGGGTTTCAGTCCTTTATAGACGCCGGATTTATTGATACTTTCCGGATATTTCACAAAGGTTCCGGTCACTATTCATGGTGGTCGCATTTTGCCAACGCCCGCGCCCGAAACGTCGGCTGGCGTATAGATTACATTCTCATCTCCCCCACTCTCAAATCTAAAGTAAAAAAAGCCGAGATACTTCCCGAAGTTTTTGGCTCCGACCATTGTCCGGTTGAGTTAGTGGTTAGCGTGTAGCGTTAAGCGTATAGTGGTAAAACCGCCTGAAGTGAGATTGGAGATAGGTTAAAACCCTGTTTTCATCTACTTGTAAATATCGTGATCCCCTACAGAAAGTAAAACCGCCTCGTTTTTTGTTTCAAATTCAAAAACGATTCTGAATTTATAGTTTACTGAAAAGCTGTGGAAATCCTTGAGCGCGCCCTTTAATTTGTGGACCTTCAGTATTTTATGGTTGGCGCGATCTTTGAACAATTCAATTTTTGTTATAATCTCCTCCTGCAGGTCTGATTCAAGCCGTTTGAACTGTCTTACAAAAGACGGTTTGTAGCCGATTTTTATCATTTTATTTTTTTGGAGAGATCACGCAAATCGCCCCTAAGAGTTGGTTCTCTATGGGCTTTTAATATAGCTTGCACCGCTTCCTCTTCCTCAAGCATTTTCAGAGCGCGCCTAACAACATCGGCCTTGTTTGCCGCTTTCCCTTCCTTGATCTGCTTTTTTATAAATTCCTCCATATGGGAAGGAACCGGAGTAGATAAAGTTGTCATAATGTTTGTATGATATTCTAATATTATATTATCATATACAAACCACCTAAAAAGTCAATGAAGAAGCCCTGTGTTCCCGCTAAATTTGAGTTTATGGTTGGGTATTTACGAATATTCATAAAACCGCCGGATAAACATCTCGGCGGTTTTTAATTTACATAAACCAAGTTTCTGAAATTTTAAAACTTCCAAATCACACCGCTTTCAAACCACTCAATCCTTGTAGTATGGGGACGTTTGAGGTCGGATTCGGCCAGACGGCGGACGGAAGTTTCGTCGCTCGCATCTGTCGGAACAAATGCCACGTAGACAACGACCGCGTCGCATACCGGAGCCGTACTCATATCCGGGGTCTCACCTCTCGTAATATGAGCGAAAAGTTTGTCGGACCCGGGACTGCGGAAAACGATTAGGCGGGTTGTCATGGTTAGGAGATGGTTTTGCAAAGATCTATTTCATTGTCCGGCGCTATGCCAAACGAAAAGCCCTCGTCATTGAGGGCTTTTCTTTAATATCTTCGTTAAAATGCCAAAAAGAAACCCTCAACGCGAGCGCTGTTTAATGGTCTTTTTGGTCATGTTCATTGCCTGTCGCATAATCTGTTATTCTTAATATAGCATCTGCTTGGAATATGGCAAAGTCCTATTTCCTCGCCGCTTCATCATTTAAGAGAGTAATCGTCTCCCTTTTCAATACTTTACGCAATCGCTGAAATTTATCTGGCGACAAAAGAGCGTTTAAGTCCTCGTCTATGATTTTTTCCGTAACATTTTTTTCAATGAAATCAGCCGTATCAAAAAGATACTGCTTTACAGGAACTCCTGCGCGCTCTTCCACAATCGCCTTGTCATATTCAAAACCGCTCATAAAAAAGTGATGGATATCATAAACATCGCGCCCTGCGATCTTCCCTGTTTTTTGAAGCGGTCGGTCAACGCAGATAGTTTGTGAGCGAACATTGTCTCTTTGCTTTGAGACAGGTTAAATATCGGGATGTTCCTTTCCTATTCACCATCTGTACCACTCGTAGTGCCCTTCTCTACTTCCGCAAGTACCTCGCGCATCATTTGATTGTGGTCAATCTTCCTCCCGCCCATCTTCACGAACTCAAACATGTCTTTCAGAAAGCCCGTCATATTGGTGTTTGTTATCTCAATCGCCACCTCTTCTTGCCAGTTGATGATGAGCGTCGTTGTTTTGAATATCCAAATCTCGGCATCATAATCAAAAAAATTGTCCGGGAACACAGTGTAATCGGCCATTCTACCTTCCAAACTTTCCACAGCGCTCTTGAATTTTTTCGGGTCGGCTTTCAATTCCTCCGCATAGGCCTTGTAGGCGCTTTCGTTCAGAATACCGTCCAAAATGATGTCGTTCTTGATAATCGCCCCGTTGAACTCCGCCAAGAGTTTTGACGATGCCTTCTCTACAATCTCTTTATACGAGCGGTGATGTTGGAGCCCGCGCACCCGTTCATTCTTATTGACGGAAGCGATACGCGAATACGCCGGTATGATTTCTTTGGCGCCGACATGAATAATGAATTCGTTTTTCTTGGACGTTCTGATACGAGCTCCCCGCACACCTCCCTCCGCAATGTGCACCCCTTGGCTTACCCGCTCAAGCTTGCGAGCCAGACCCGACATCCCTATACCCACATACACGTGACGCTTTCCCCGCTTATGGCGCTCCACAAGACCCCGCTCTGTGAGGAGAGAAAGGCTATACGCAACGCCCGTTCTTGATATACGGGCCTCTTTGGCGACTTCTTGGATGCTTTTGGCCGTTTTCAACACCCCCAGTATCTTCGTTTCCGTCTTGTTCAAACCGAAGACGGCGAGTGATTCATCGTCCCATTTCATACGCAAATCTTATCAAATGACTAAAAATTAGTCAAATATGAATTGCGTACGGTGGCTTTATTAAGCGACAAATCGGCAATTTTCGTGACATTAAATCGCTTTACATGACTACGCAAATGTTGCTTGATATAATTATGCCAGAAGATAAGTTCTTTGAAATTCAGGTAGCAAAATCGTTGCGGGAACCGGGGCGGTCGCCCTCATTCACTTCCCCGATTCCCGCAACGAACGCGCGCTGATAAGGTCCCGTTTTGGGGTACACAGCAAGCGAACGGGAGGGAATTACTATGAACGCGAACAATTGCAAAGTGATTTGTCTCGGTGAAGGCCATGGAATCTTTATGGTGACTACCTCAGAAGGTAAGGGTTACATCATGGCGCGCGGTGGTGCGGCATGTCCGTGCGGGTCGTGCATTTCGGAAGAAATGTATCCTGCGTTGGCAACCGCGGCAAATGAGGTGAGCCGGCCCATTCATTGGGTAACCGGCGGGCATAACCATCTTGACGAGTGCGATATAGACAAATATTTTCCGGTGAAACGGAAGGAGTTTGTCTTAACGCAGGATCAGGATGTGCCACAGGAGGTGATGAGGGCTGCGAAAGATGCACGGCAGTCCGCGCGTGACGAGAAAAGGCGCTGTGAGATTCACTCAAGTATTCGTCAGCTTGAGGCACAACGGGCGTCACTGGAAGAGGAGTTGAGAGGTCTTCCAAGTGTAATTGGTACGTAGTGGTCCCTCCCCTCGGTTCCGGGTCAACCGTCAAAACCCAATCTCGCGCCGCTACCTGAACGCGATATCCGGGCAATGTTTCAGCGGAACATTGCCCACTGTCCTCCGATGTGTGTCGGAGCTGATGAGCTCAAAAGAGCGAAACAGAAAAGTTCTTTGAAATTCAGGTAGCAAAATCGTTGCGGGAACCGGGGCGGTCGCCCTCATTCACTTCCCCGATTCCCGCAACGAACGCGCGCTGATAAGGTCCCGTTTTGGGGTACACAGAACGCCTTCGTGAGGATAATTACATGAATGCTAACGAGCGAACGGAAGTCTATATTTTTCCCGGTGAGCATAGCTACTACGAGGCTTTGGAATTACTGAGGAATAGGAACTTTCATTCTGACATGTTGGTTTGGCATCGGGGTGACGGGAGAGAGCTTAAGAATCTTATCGCCGAAGGTATGCTGCCCGTCGGCGACTACTGGGTTCCGAATGGATGTGATCCTGGCGATGATTCCCTCGAATTTTTCGGGGTGCGTTCACATCACGCCGCATCTAATCCGGGATGGGTTGAAGGGGTTTGTCATAAAAACGCCAAACTCAAGGTGGCAGTATTCGTGTCACACGATTAGTGGTCCCTCCACTCGGTTCCGGGTCAACCGTCAAAACCCAATCTCGCGCCGCTACCTCTACGCGAAACTCGGGGAATATTTCAGCGGAATATTCCCCACTTCATTGGATTCGTCAGCTTGGGCTGGTGAATCCATAGAGTTAGTAGTTCTTTCACAACCAAACGGCTTCAAGTAGGCCCGAAATCACTAGCTCTTGGAAGAGCAAGTTAACGGGTAAATGTGCCGTCGAACACCAGAAGAGGAAAAGCTATGAATTATGAGAAATTGTTGACGATTATGCTTGGCACAGGTCTCAAGACCGCCGATGACTTCTGCGAAGCCCTGATGAAAGCCGATTGTAACCTCAAATGCAACATCAACGTCTGGGGTTACGACATTCTCGGTAAGCCTACCTTTAAGGTGGCTGATAAGAAAACGGAAGTGGATCTGGTCATTGTCTCTAATGCTGAACTCGGTTTCGAGAACGGTGCGACTGTCAAAGAGACCTACTCCCGCGCCAAGGAGTTCGGACTTGAGCTCTGCCCGAACGAAGTCGGTCCGCAACTACGCTTGCAGTATAAGGACCAGCCGAAAGGTGAATGGCTCCTCGTTGCGATGGAACCTATTACCGACTCATTCAACGGTAGCCGCGTCTTCAACGTTGGGCGACTCAATGACGGCGAGCGGATTCTCGACGGCTACAGTGCCCGTCTTGACCTAATGCGGCGTGATAATCCGAGCTGGGTTTTCCTGCGTCGCAAGTAGTCCTCGGGCACTCGGTCCCGGGTCAACCGTCAAAACCCAATCTCGCGCCGCTACCTCTACGCGAAACCGGACGATGCTTCAGCGGAGCATCACCTCACGGGTTTGGTTTGAAGCTACCCATGGTTAAAAAAGCTTCGCACAACCTCGTCTTCGGACGGGGTTTTCTTTAGCTATCTCCTTTTAGTCCCATCCGCGATATATTCTTTGATGAGAGACTGATACGGAATATTGAGTTTGTTTGCGCGCTCTTTCACTCTCGCAAGTAGGTATTCCGGAACACGGATAGAAATAGAGCGCGTGGTCGGTTTTAGGTTTGGAAATGAGACATCTTTAAAATCTTTTGGACTGAAATTTTCGCTTAAGTCAAAACCGGCCCAGAATTCTCTTTCTTCGTCTTCGTTTTTCGGCAAGTTTTTGTTAATTTTTTTCATAGTTTTCTAAACCTTACTACAAAGTTAAGAGCGACACTGCGGGGGTTAACCCCGCGGGTCGCCCCAAACTTACCCTGCGCAAGCGCAGGGTGTCCCCCATTCGCATGCGCTGTTCGTAAGCGTATCTACTTACAAAAGCTTTCCCTGCGCGCTACCCTGTTCATCCGAAGCCGACTTTCTCCAAGATAAGAGGAGAGAAATCTCGCCAAAAAGTCACGAGGGTGGTGCTCCGGGTGGCGAAATCTGAAAGCAAAAGTCCGACAACCACCACAAGAATGTAACCCACAGGAACGTATTTGATAAACAGTTATCCACACCTATGTCCTTTACGATGTCCTTTATGCTTGGTAAAATCTTATCAGACATTTTCAGAGGAGATTTTTGTTCATAAAAGACATCTATCATTATGTGGACAAAAATCTCCTCTGGGAACCAAATTGTTCTTTTTAACAAATAGAATTTGCCTTGGTGGCTGATTCTAAACATACAAAGGCACTCTCTCCTTTGTGGAAAAGCTCCAGTTCTATAATATTTTGCCGGAAATGCGCTCCCAAAATTCCCTTCATGAGCATAATTTCCTCAAAAGCTCTGAAGCTTTTCAACTCTCCTACAAGCCGCTTGGTGGCACATTTTTTCAAAAACTCGTGCGCAAGCGGCTTTTTGTTGTGTAATACGCGTCCCTATCTTTTTAATTTCAGGTATTTGAAACGTTACACGTGTAACGTTTGATTTCCGACTTTGGTCTTGAGTCGTCCACTATTTCACCCAGTATTTTTTCCGTATTTCAGCCACTTTTTTAGAGTCCTCTTCTTTTCTGACCTTTTTCCCGGCCTCCCCTAAAGTTGTAAGTTCACTATCCGGAAGTTTAGCCAACTCTAAAGCTCTTTCTTCCATATATTGAACAGTGTTCTTTTTGGGATCGTCTAATACTTCTTCCAATAGCGCGTGGAGTATGTACCCTATTCGTGGCCCGGGTGTTTCATGTGTAACCTCAATTACCCTTCCCCCGTTTATTTTCAACATTCCAACAGACACCGGGTCGCGACTGGCCTCCTCTATCATGGAATGGTATTTGCGTAGGCGGTAAGGGCTCTCTTTGGGTCTTCCTGTTCCTATGCGGTCGCATGTTCTCACATCCATAAGGTCCCAGACGTTTTCCGTACCAACTTTTGAAATAAGTCGCCTAACGGCAGATAAGGTTATTTTTTCCGTATCAGAGAAAAACATATGCCATCTAACTAATTTTGACACCTTTTCAATGAGTTTCACGGGAAACTTCAGTCGCTTCAGAGCTTTTTCGGTTACACGTGAACCGACTACGTCGTGCCCATAAAATGTCCAGTCCTTTTTTTCTTTAGACCAGACCCTTGTGTTTGGCTTTGCTATGTCATGAAATAGTGTTGCCAGCCGTACTTCTAAAGGAAAACCCTTCTTTGCGGAGTGTTGAACAGTGCGCAAAATATGCTCCCAGACATCAAAAGAGTGCGCTTGATTCTGTTCAATCCCAACCCCCGCCTCAAGTTCCGGAAGGAAATGCTTAAGAAGACCCAACTTTTGAGCCAATTTTATACCCTCCATCGGCCTTTCTGACATTGTTACACGTGAAAACTCGTCTCTTATACGCTCGGCTGATATTTTCTTGAGGAGGTGTCCGTCTTCTAAAATGGCCTTTTCTGTATTTTCTTCAATAATAAAGCCAAGTTCTGCCGCCAAACGTACTGCCCTTAGCATTCGCAAGGCGTCTTCTTTGAAACGCTCGTCTGCGTTGCCTACGGCTCGTATGACCCTGTCTTTTAAATCTTGCTGTCCTTTATACAGGTCAACAAGCTGTCCTTTATATTCTCCCTGTCCGTCCTTGCCTTCCGTCGTCTCCAATTTCAAAGCTATGGCGTTTATTGTAAAGTCCCGTCGTTTTAAATCGTCCTCCAGTTTTGTGCTGAACTTGACCGAATCGGGCCTGCGATTATCCGAATAGGATGTTTCCTCTCTGTATGGAGTGGCCTCTACGACTTTTAATGTTTCATCTGAAACGTTTTCGTTCACTATTCCCACCGTACCGTATTCATTTTCGTAAAAAGTGTTTGTAAACAGCTTTTGTATTTCTTCCGGTTTGGCATTTGTTGTTATGTCCCAGTCCTTCGGCTTCTTCCCAAGAAGGGTGTCTCGTACGCAACCACCTATCAAATACGCCTCAAAACCCTTGTTTTCAAGGGTTTTTGCCACGTTTGCAACCTCCTTTGGAATGTTAAATGTCTCCCTATCCATTGAATTTATGCGCCCGGCAGGACTCGAACCCACAACCCCTTGGTCCGAAGCCAAGTGCTCTATCCATTGAGCTACGGGCGCATCATGGTAATTATATGCCATTTTACTTAAAAATGTTAGTTCCCCATAATGCAACTGTAAGATTTATGATAATATAAGTATAATATGCGGTTTGATAAAGTTAGAGCTTTTGAATTAAGAAAGCAGGGTAAAAGTTATAAGGAAATTAGCCAATTGTTGGGCATGTCTTTGTCTACTCTTTCTGACTGGTTTAAAAATGAGCCGTGGTCAAATGAAATTAAATCGAGATTAGCTTCGAAAGCTTCAGCAAAGAATGCCTGCAAATTAGAATTGATGCATAAAGCAAGGTCTACGCAGTTGAAGAATTTATACGAAAAAGCAAGAAGAGAAGCTAAAGATGAATACAAAAAATTTCGAGAGAATCCATTGTTTATAGCCGGTTTAATGATATATTGGGGAGAAGGAGATAAGCTTTCGAAATATAGGTGTTCTGTAGCCAATACAGAACCTAAGATGATAAGAATATTTGTTAAATTTCTGGTATTGTGTGGCGTTAAATATGATCGGATTGTCGGGTGGATACTGCTATATCCTGATTTAGATGCGAGTGTTTGCCGAAATTTTTGGGTTAAGGAAGCCGGTCTGGATAATATTCGTTTTACTAAAAGCATAATTATTAAAGGAAAAAGTACCATTAAACGCCTACATTATGGTGTTTGTAATGTGGGTTTTCACAATAGATATTTTAAAGAAAAAATGTTAATATGGTTTCAATTGGTAGCCAAGGATTTGGTGTAAAATGAGCGGGTATGGTTTAGTGGTAGAACAACTGGTTGCCAATCAGTTGGCGGGAGTTCGATTCTCCCTACCCGCACCAGATATTTGAAAGTATGCAATAAAACGAAAGTTGTGGGTGCCTCACAGTCATTACTTTCCGCGTTTCATCTGCGTAAATCTGCGTCTTATCCGCATTAAATGTGGATAACTCTGGGGATATGTGTATAAAAGACACTTTATTTTGTCTGAAAAAAGAATGAAGTTTGTCCCTTTAACACGATAAAACGGCTATGAATAGGCGTTAAGTAGACATGAAGGACAGATGAAGAAAGTCCTTGACTAATAGAGTGTTTCACGTGAAACAAATATGACTTTACAAGTAGGCGTAAAAATATTTCTCCGAAATAAGGAGAATAAATACTTAATTCTCAAGCGTTCTGCCAAGAGATATCCAGGACTTAAAAATCTCTGGGACATTCCGGGCGGTAGGATAAATCCCGGCTCTTCTCTTTTGGAAAACTTGAAGAGGGAAGTCAGGGAGGAAACCGGTATTGAACTTGACTCCGTTCCTGTCTTGATTACCGCGCAGGACATTTTGCGTCCGGACAAACATATTGTCCGTTTGACCTATACGGGGGAAGGGGAGGGAGAGCCGCGGTTATCAGATGAAGAGGAGGACTTTCGGTGGCTGACACTTGATGAAATGATGGGATTTGACGGACTGGACGAATATACGCGGGAGGCGCTCGCGCATGTAACATGTAGCTTGTAACATGGAACATAGAACATAAAGACAAAGAATGAGATTTCCTGTATTTTTCTTATGTTGAGTGTTTCGTGTTGCATGTTCCATGGATTAATATGGCTAAACATAACGAAACAGGCCGGTTGGGAGAGGATATTGCTTGTAAATTCATGACCGGAGAAGGATTTCGGGTTTTGGATAGAAATTACAGCCGAAAATGGGGGGAATTGGACATAGTGGCGGTCAAAAGAGGGAAGTTGCATTTTGTGGAAGTGAAAACCGTTTCAAGAGATTTGGAGTCATTGGAAATAGCGCGGAAGAAGGGGATAGTTGATGGATATAAACCGGAAGATAACATACACGCGTGGAAGGTAAAACGTCTGCGCCGTGTTATTCAGACCTATCTTGCAAATCAGAAAAACGACCCCGATTGGCAATTTGATGTCGTCACCGTTATGGTTGATGAAAAAAAACGTTTAGCTCGAGTTTTTTTGCATGACAATGTGATTCTTTAATTTGTCTTCTTGTGATAGGATAGGTCTCTACGGGGTGTAGTATAGTGGTAGTATATACGCTTTGGGAGCGTACGGTCCGAGTTCGATTCTCGGCACCCCGACAAAAAAATAGCGAAGCGGTTTTTTGGCGGGGTGCAGCAAGTGAACTGCTTCACTTGCGTCGAGAATCGAAGAGGTTCTCCCATGTTTTTGAACTTTTCTTAAAGTGAAAAAACGGGAAACCTGTACTGGTCATGTAATGACCGATAAGTGTACTCGCGGTCTCGGCACTCCGAACCGTGGGTTCTCAAAGAGGAGCTTGCGACGAGTGAGATAGCGAAGCGTCTCGGCGCCCCGACAAAAATCTCAGCATTTTAAAAAACCATCATTCCAACATTCTGCAGAATGTTGGAATGAGAAGATTCAAAAAATGATGCGGCTCATATTTGAACTCTCGGGGGAGCCTAGGATGGTTAAGGAATAATTCACTTTTTCCTCATTGCGGAAGTGATACACTTTTGATACACTTAAATATATGCCAACAGCAAAACAAAGAATAAATATCACAACCGACCCGAATACCGAAGCGGCTCTTAAAAGAATCGCCAAAAGGGAGGGGGTACCGGTTGCGACCAAAGCGGCCGAGTTTGTCGTTATCGGATTGGAACTTGAGGAAGATATGGCACTTTCCGCCATTGCCGACAGTCGTTCTTCCAAAAAAGTGAAATATATAAAACATGGATCGGCCTGGAAGTAATATTTTCTATCATCCGCTTGTGGTAAAAAAGGACATACCTCGTCTTGACAGATTCTCTGTAAAAAACATTCGGCGCGTGATTGAGGCAAAACTTGGAGCAAGACCGGAAATATACGGCTTGCCTTTGCGTGGTACGCTAAAAAAATACTGGAAACTGCGGGTAGGCGACTGGCGAGTGGTTTATGAAATATACACCCCTGCGCAAGCGCAGAGTGTTAAACAGGGCGTATATAAGCTCCTCGGCTCAGAAATGAAAATGCAAAGCCATTTTCGTTTCGCTCGCTCTACGTCGCTTATAAAAGGGAACGATGTTTACGTACTGATTATCGCGCACAGAAAAGATGTTTATGATTTGGCGCATAAAAGGAAGTTGTAAGGAATTTCTTCTGGAACCCTGTTTCTGTAGAAAGTTGCCGGAGAATATGAGGGTGATATATGAGACAATGTGGAAACTTGCGGAGAGGATAGAAAAAGATTAGAGTGGTGGTATTAAAATCGGTAGAAATTGATAAAGAAAAAAATGTTACGATATATCGTAACATTTGAGATGTGAAATTTGCTTTGAGTTATGAAAAACGAAATAAAAAGAATTGCTATATTTACGACGGAGGATTTTTTGCCTCCTTATGTCGGCGGGGCGGAATTGGCTATAAAAGAAATTACGCAGAGAATGCCGGATGTGCATTTTGATTTGTATGTGGCGAGGTTGAGGAGAAAAAATCCCTCCTTGCTGAAGACAGCAAGTGCTCCCTTTAACAAAGGGAGAATACCGAAAGAGGAAACGATTGGAAATGTTACGATCCGAAGAATCGGCTTCGGTTGTTTTTTGGATAAATATTTGTTGTCGATGTTTGGGGCGAGGGTGGCGGGGAAAATTCACAATGGAATGAAAAAGAGGGCATTGCAAAATCCTCCGGCTCGCGGACTCGCCACCTCCTTTAGTAAAGGAGGAATAGAATCATGCGGATATGATTTGGTGTGGGCTGTGATGGCGTCTTATGGCGGGTTTGCGGCAAGTTTTTTTAAAAAGAAAAATCCCGACGTTCCGTTTCTTTTGACGCTTCAAGAAGGGGATTCGCTTGAGCATATTTTTAAACGCCTTGGAATTTTCAAAAAACTTTTTTATAAAATTTTTGAAAGGGCGGACGGAATTCAAGCTATCAGTTCATATCTCGCCGAGTGGAAAAAGTTCGGATTCAAAGGCGGTGATATGAATGTGCGGGTGATACCGAATGGAGTGGATGTAAATAATTTTCAATTTTCAATTTTCAATTTTCAATCAAGGAGACAAGAATTGAGAAAAGAGTTGGGGATTGGGGAAGGGGAGAAAGTTGTGATTACGACTTCAAGGTTGGAGAAAAAAAACGCGGTGGATGTTTTGATAAAAGCGATGGGGGAAATTTCAAATTTCAAATTTCCAATTTCCAATTTGCAGAATGGGAAACTGGAGGCAAAACTCCGCTTGCTTATAGTCGGTTCCGGATCAGAAGAAAAAGAGCTTAAGGAACTTGCCGAGAAGGAAGGGATTGCCGAGAGAACTATTTTCGTTCCGTTTCTGCCACATGAAAAAATTCCGGAGTACCTTTCTGTTGCCGATGTTTTTGTTCGCGTCTCGCGTTCGGAAGGTTTGGGCAACTCGTTTCTTGAGGCGATGGCGGTGGGGCTTCCGATTATCGGTACGCCCGTTGGAGGCATACCTGATTTTTTAAAAGACGGCCAAACAGGACTTTTTTGTAAAATGGAAGACGCGGACGACTTGGCGGAAAAAATAAAAATAATTTTAACGGATAAGAATTTACATTTACGACTTTCAGAAAACGGAAGGAATCTTGTGAAAGAAAAATACGACTGGGACATCGTGGCAAGTGCCATGAGAAAAATGTTTGAAGACGTGGGCGCGACACTCGGCAGGAGTGAATAAAAAATTTCGGTTAAAAATCCGAAGCGATTCAGGCGTTTTTTTTGACTCCTGTGAGGTTCATCGTCCTTTTGCCTGTTTTCAGGACGTGAAACAGACCAGAGCCCAGAGTCACGGGAAGAAACTTTGCTACCGAGTGAAACCCTTTGTTTTAGCCATAAACACCGTTTCACAAATTTCAGTTTACCCTTGAGGTTAAGTTGACTCTGCCTTTTTTCTTTTTTGGACAACGTTAAGGAACTTTTTTTCTCGTGTTAATATTAGATACAATTCAATACAATGGCAAAAACAAAAAATAAAAAAGTAAAGTCAAAAAAGAAAAAAGCAAATTCCGGCAAACGCTCCTTGACTAATAAAAAATCAAGCGTCACAAGAGGAAAGAAAAAAATTTCGGTGAAAGCGACATCGGTATCCACGCGGAAAAATAATTCCGCAGGCGGTAAATTTTCGGAAACAAAAAAATTTCAGCGCAGGAAAGAAAACTTCCGATGCGGTTACTGTGGAAAAAACACTGACGGCACGGGCTACACCAACCACTGTCCCAAGTGCCTCTGGAGCAAACACGTGGATATAAATCCGGGAGACAGGCAGGCCGACTGCGGGGCTTTGATGGAGCCGGTACGAGTGGAGACAAAAAATGGCGAGCATGTAATAATACACCGGTGCAGTGAGTGTCGAACAGAAAAAAGAAACCGAATGCAAGACGAAGATTCGTTTGAGGCAGTTATCAAAGTGGCGGAAAGAAGCGGGGGTCTTGGAATAGGTTAAGTTTTTTTGCCGTGGTTCGTCCTCGCTTCTGAAGTTCAGACGAATGATGACCGCAAAATCTGTTCCAAACTTTTGCCGAGATATTTTGAAGCAAAGGTCTGCTTCAGAGTAAGGCAAGGGTGGTAAACCTTGCTACAAGTCCAGTATTGTGTTTTAAGTTTGACGACTCAAAAAACATAATGTCAAAAGCGTTGATAAACAGAGATAAACTGGATTGCGGTTTTTGACGTCGTGTCAATGAATGTTACGAGTAAAAAATCAAGCTGTTTTCAGTGGTATAATTGTTAATGGAGCTTCGTCTGGGAAAGATAGAGTCGCCCAGATAAAAACGAGTTCCGCCACATAAAAATGTTGTTTAAAAACGAAGAAGAGAAGACAGAAGAAAAGAAGACAGGAGGAGAGCAGACAAAGTAGTAAGTCACAACTCCGCCCCGTTTCATTGCGAAACGGGGCGGAGTTTGTTATAGTTTTTTTGATTGTCGTACTTTGAGTTACGAAACTCGCTTCCGATGGATTTCTTTTCAATTTCGAGCGAGCCCTGTTAGAAACCCTGCTTCTAACGGGGCGAGGCGAAGCAAAAATTATGAGGCATATGAGAGAGTTCTGTTGAATAATTTTTGACAAGCCCTTGCCGAAATTGAAAAGAAAGACGAGGGATTAGGAGTTTCGTAATTCAAAGTGTCGTAGTAAAGCGGGATTAGTTTAATGGTAGAATAGGAGTTTTCCAAACTCTTGGCACCGGTCCGATTCCGGTATCCCGCACCAAACCAAAAACGGCTCACACTACCAGTGTGAGCCGTTTTTGTTTTTAATCACGAAATTTGAAGGATTATTTCACTGCTTCCTTGAGGGCTTTGGCCGCTCTAAATTTCGGCACTTTCATTGCCGGAACTTGGATGGTCTCACCTGTGCGAGGATTGCGGGCTTGACGAGCCGCGCGTTGCTTGACCGTAAAGATACCCAAACCGGCTATTGAAACCTCATCTCCTTTCTTAAGGGAGTTTATTATAGAATCAACTACCGTGTCCACCGCTTCTTCCGCCTGTACTTTGGTGCCGCCGAGTTTTGCATGCACCGCTTCTACTATTGCTTGTTTATTCATAACGCTACTAACTGCGAACGGTACGAATCCGCCGTGGCGAAATCATACCTTCCGAGTTTTTTTACTATTAAGCGACCTAATAACACTTGTAAATGTTTCCCTTCAACACCAACGCTTATTTTGTCTGGCAGTGATGCCTGAAAACATTATATACCAAGCCAATATTGACGCAATAGCACAGTAAACATTGACAAAATGATTATATTGTTTTCTGTTTTTAACAAACGAAAACCAAAAGCCCTTATTACTATCGGGCGTATTCCACTATTCGCGTCTCTCTGATGATTGTAACCTTGATTTCCCCGGGATATTTAAGCTCCTGTTCTATCCGTTCAGCCATATTTTGAGCCATTTTTTTGGCATCCAAGTCGGACACTTCGGTTGGTGTGACAAAGACCCTTATTTCGCGTCCTGCTTGCAAAGCGTAGGCCTTTTCAACTCCAACAAAAGAAGAGGCAATGGTCTCCAGCTCTTCAAGGCGCTTCAGATAATTTTCCACAGTGTCCCGTCTCGCGCCCGGGCGAGCTCCTGAGATGGCGTCAGCAACCTGCACTATAACAGATTCTATTGTTTCGTAAGGATATTCTCCGTGATGGGCCTGCATGGCCTTTATGACTTCTTCCGGCGCGCCGAATTTTTGCAAAATCCTGCGTCCGATTTCCACATGGGTGCCTTGGACTTCGTGGTCTACGGCTTTGCCTATGTCATGAAGCAACGCTCCGGCTTTTGCTATGGCTACATTGGCGCCCAATTCTTCGGCGATCATAGCCGCGATATGGGCCATCTCAATAGAGTGTTGCAGGACATTTTGGCCGTAACTTGTGCGAAAGTGAAGACGGCCTAAAATAGCGATTATTCTCGGGTCCATGTTTATGACGCCGGTTTCGTATGCCGCCTGGCTTCCTTTTTCCTTTATTACTTTGTTTATTTCAGCGCCGGCCTTTTCCACCGCGGATTCTATTTTGGCCGGCTGTATTCGGCCGTCCAGTATCAAGTTCTCAAGGGCTACTCGCGCCACTTGCCTGCGTACCGGATCAAAAGAAGAAATAGTTATGGCTCCCGGAGTGTCGTCAACAATAATTTCAACACCGGTCGCTCGTTCAAAGGCCTTGATATTTCTACCTTCTTTTCCTATTATCTTGCCCTTCAACTCGTCGGAAGGGATGGTAACGGTGGTCGTCAAAACATCGGAAGCCACGGAATTTCCAAGACGTTGTATGGCCGTGGAAAGTATTTCTTGGGCTCTTTTTTCAAGCTTTTCTTCGCCATACTGTTCCATTTTTTGCATTCTGGACAATATGTCGGCCTCATATCTTTTCTCGGCCAGAGTCAAAAGTTCTTGTTTGGCTTCAGCTTCGCTAAGAGAAGCGATTTTCTCAAGTTCCGCCTGCTTTTCTTCGGACAATTTATCAACCCGCTCTTTGACTTTTTTAATGTCAACGATTTTTAACTTCAATCCTTCTATTTCTTTATCAATATCGGTCTGTCTTCTGTCCAAAAAATCCTCTTTTTTTATGAGACGCTCTTCTGTTTTTTTAAGTTTCTCGTCTCTTTCTTTCATCTCAACGCGCGCTTCTTTCAAAACATCAACCGCTTCCTCTTCCGCTTTGACTATGATTTGCTTGGCCTTTTCTTTACCCGCGAGCTCCATTTCTTTGATTCTAAGCTCCATGGAGCCCTTTTTACCAAGAGAAATGATAAGACGCAGATAGTAGCCAAGCGCAATACCCACAAGACCCGAAAGTCCCGCGAGCACGACTACTAATTTTAATGACATGGTACGACGCGACTCTGGCTTTCCGCACCATTTTTTGACTACAAAATATTAAGAGAAAAGTTTCGTTTTCGTTGGAAAAACCTTACAAATTATGGGTTTCTTAAACATTGCAGTTTGGCTTAAGCTAAGACAGAGTCGAAAATATTATGGTAACATTTTCATCATACAGGAGTTGTTCCAAACTGTCCAATTTACTCTCGGTAGTGGCAATAAAAATTATCGTAACCTCTCACACCTATCAGAAAGTGGCTTTATTCCTCCTTTTCTAAAGGAGGGTGGTCATTCTGATGACGGAGGATTTTTGAAAGGAGAATAAATCCCTCCCCGCCTAAGAAGGCGGTACTCCCTTTAGAAAAGGGAGAATAAGAGTGTGAGGGGTTGCAAATTATCTTCCGCACCTCTATTTATTTTTTGGCAATACTTTGTCAATAATTCCATAGTTTACCGCTTCTTTAGCATCCATAAAGAAGTCGCGTTCCACGTCTTTTTCTATTTTTTCAACAGATTGTCCGGTATTTACAGCCAAAATTTTGTTCAGATTTTCTCTTGTCTTCAAAATATGTTTTGCCGTAATGGCAATATCCGTGGCTTGGCCTTCTACGCCTCCGAGGGGCTGGTGTATCATGACTTCCGCGTTAGGCAAGGCGTAGCGTTTGCCCTTCTTGCCGGCTGAAAGAACGATGGCACCGCCCGAGGCGGCAATGCCGATACAAACCGTAGCCACGTCGTTTTTTATATGATTCATGGTGTCTATTATAGCCAAAGTGGAAGTAACGGAACCACCGGGGGAGTTGACGTAAAGCCAGACGTCTTTTTTCGGGTCTTCTGCTTGGAGAAAAAGCATTTGGGCTATTATTATGTTTGCGCTATGATCATCTATCGGTCCGCCCAAGAAAATTATGTTTTCTCGTAAAAGACGCGAGTAAATGTCATACGCGCGTTCGCCGAATTGCGATTTTTCTATAACGGTGGGGATAAGCATAATCTTGTAACATTAAACTTGTAACATGTAACAATGGCTACAAATACAGCATGTTCTATTGCCAGTGATAATAATACTACCAAATTTGGGCGATTTTACAACAAAATTGTCGTTGTCGCTTTTTCCATTTTTGCCTTGAATTGCGAGAATACGGCATAATAGCAGTTTCATGGGGCTATCTTTACA
The DNA here is from genome assembly GCA_030699905.1 of bacterium. Taxonomy (NCBI): domain Bacteria; species bacterium. The sequence goes on along the minus strand of JAUYKQ010000002.1, from coordinate 28,184 downwards.
CTTTTTACTTTTCACTTTATGCTCTTTATATGCGCTTACATCGTTTTTATATAAATGAAAAAATTGAAAGTGGGGAAGTGGAAGTCCGCGATAAAGAAATCCTTCATCAGTGGCTGAAGGTTTTTCGCCTGAAGAGGGGTAATAAAGTCATCTTGTTTGACGGTAGTGGCACCGATTTTGTCTGTGAAATCAAGGAAATCGCAAAAAATAACGCGCTCCTGTCGGTGGCGGAGACGACCGATTCTCCCGCAAAAAGTCCGGCTTTGAGGGTTTTTTTGTTTCAGTCGGTAATAAAGAAAGACAAGTTTGAGTGGGTGGCGGAAAAATGCACGGAGATAGGAGTTGCCGATTTTACGGCCGTTTTATCTGAAAGAAGCGAGAAAAAAGGATTGAACGATGACAGGGTAAAAAAGATAATAAAAGAGGCGTCAGAACAGTCGGGCAGAGGGACGGTACCCGAGTTTCATGGCGTGAAAAACTTGCGGGATTTGTTTAAGGAAAAATTTGAAATGCCGTCTTTTGCTTTGGATATGGGCGGAGAAAAACTCCAAAAATCAAAAATTCCCCACTTTGGGGAGGTTGCTTTGTTTGTGGGTCCGGAAGGGGGGTGGAGTGAAAAAGAGATTTCGTTTTTTAAGGAAAGGAAAATTGCCGTTGTATCTTTGGGTAGCCAGACGCTTAGAGCCGAAACAGCCGCCGTGGCGGCGGCGGCACTGCTACTTTTATAACTGCGAATTACTAAACACCTGTTTTACCCCCCCCACTCGGAAAGCTCCCAAAAAAGTGACCGCTCCAAGGGCGCTTGCCCAGGGCTCAGGTCACTTTTTTGTGACTTTCCTAGTGGGGGAGCGCCTGCTACATTTCGTAATTCACAGTAAAACAGAAAAGCGGATTTAACACTTCAAAGTTTTACTGTTGTTTTTCCAAAAATTCAAAAACCTTGTCGTTTTCAAGCGCCGATTCAACGTATGATTTTACTCGCGACCGGTCGGCGTTTTTATTGTGCTCCATTATATGGTTTACTTCGGCTTCCACTTTTTCCGCGTCAGGAAAAAGTTTTTCTTTTTCGGCAATTTTATTGAGGATAAGCTCAATCTTTACTCTTTTTATGGCGTCCGGTCTCCAGTCAACCCGAACTTGATCAGCGCTCTTCTTTATGTGCGCCAAATAGTCGTCGTATTTTATTCCCATTCTTTCTACGTCCCCGCGGAATCTTGCCTCCATGCGGTGCAGTTCGCTGTCTATCAGAATGTCGGGAATGGGGAAGTCAACTGAGGTGGAAATTTTTTCGGCCAGTTTTATCCGATGTTTTTCAAAAGAGCGATGTTCTTTTTCCTTCATCAAATTTTCCTTAACTCTCGCTTTAAATTCTTCAACATTTTTAAAGTTGCCGAGCGTTTGGACGAAAGCGTCGTTTAACTCCGGCAAATCCTGTTTCGCAATCTCCGAAGCGGAGTTTTTCTCCGAGTCAGGAGCGTCTTTGGCGGATAGCTGTTTTCTTATGTTTTCTATGGTTTCGTCAACTTCTTTTTCCGTAACGTTTTCAGTTTTTTCTTTTGTGGCGTTGACTTCTCTGGAGAGCGCCTTGTAATCGGGCAAATCAATTTTAGGAAGAACGGTTATTGTCACCTTGGCTTCCAAAATTTCTTTTGGAGCTATTTTCGTAATGATGATATCGGGATGTCCCAAGGAGGAGATGTTCTCATTTTCAAAAAGAGAGGTAATCGCGAAAGACAACGCTTGGCGCGCTTGCTCTTCCCATATTCTGAATTCCCCGAATCGCTGAGTAAGAATTTTTTCAGGAATATGGCCTCGTCTGAAACCGGCCATTTCTGTTTTGCTGTTCAATTCCTGCAAAACTTCTTTTCGGTGAATAGCTACGGTTTCAGGCGATATTTCCAATTCAAATTCCGCACGTGAGTCCGGAAGGTCTTTTCTGCCTTTGATAGAATATAAATTTTTATTCATATTCTGCCCATACTAACCCGTCTGTTCGTGTTTCGCAACCGTAAAGTATCTTGAATTACGAAATGGTGTTGAGGCGAGGTTTGAGAGGCGCCTTCGGAGGCGCGGCTGGCGCCGGAGAGAGAAGATTTTTAGTAAAAAATCTTCGTGCGCCACGAAGACCTCGCCGAAAAAGACATTTCGTAATTCGCATTGAATTTCACCGCGGGGCGGAGTCAAAACCATGCCTCCGTGACTCACCTTCCACGAAAAAACCCGCAGGCCTTTTGGTGGCGCGCGGGTTTTTTACGGGCTTAGTTAGAAGGTCAGTTCGCCCTCTATGTCGTTTAGCTCGGCGTCCAAGTTGTTAAATTCTGAAGCATCCAAGTCCATTTCTATGTCGTCTATGGCATCCGAAGAACTTTGAACTTGCAGCTCTTCCGCTGTCGGTGGCTCCTCTTCCATTATCTGTTCGTTTGTCGTGTCAGTAAAAGTGGTCTCTTCCAAATAGGTTGTCCAAAAATAATATCCGCCTATAGCCAAAAGAATCACAATAATTACGGCGCCCAAAATCGGTCCGGCGCCGGTTTTTTCCGTCCCACCGTCGGTTGTTTCCGGAACGGGAGGGGTTTGGTTGTTTGAAACAGGGGAGGAGGGCGTGACATTTTGGTCTTGACTTTGGTTTTGATTTTCTTCTGTCATGATTTAGATTGTTTTAATTAATTATAATCCCGTCTGTGAAAAGATTAATTTTCGTCACTTTCCGTGTTCACTTCAACCCGAGCGTCAGCTGAAATTTTCAGAGCTTCCACCGCGTTTATAAGCGCCGAGTGAGCGTCTTTCACGGCCTGTTTTGCGTTCTCAAATTCTCTTCTCGCTCTGGTAAGCGCCTCCCCGGGAGTTTCACCTTCAAGAATTTCAATGCTCAAAACGGCGGCGGAAGCCAAGCTGTTTTGCGCCTCTCTTATCTTCGCCTTGGCCATTTCCAAACTGGTCTCCGCTCTTGACGTATCAGCTCCATTTTCGGAAAACTTCTCAATTCTTGACTCTATTCGTATAGACAGTCCGACCAATCTCTCTATTGCCGCTTCAAAACGTGCAACCAATTTTTCTATATGAGCTTCAATTCTTTCCTTCGCTCTTTCTTCAAGCTCTTGACGCCGTTCGTCTCTTTGTTCTTGTCTTTCCTCGATCCTGCTTTCGCGTTCCTCAATAAGTTCTCGTCTCTTCTCTTCCATTTCTGAACGCACCGTCTGTCGATTCTCGGCCAGTTCTTCGTGGCGGGTTTGAAGCCGTTCTTTTTGTTCCGCCCTTATTTCCATAGTGTCAACAGAAGTTACTGCTCTGCCGTCAACTGTCATTTTGTCGGTTCTGTTCGCCTCTCGTTTTTCCATAACTCGTTTCTGGTCTGCCAATCTTTGCGCTTCTATCGCTTTTCTCTTCTCCAAAATCTCCTCTTTCGTCATTTCTTGCCTTTGGCGAACCGTTTCCAAAATTTGTATTTGGCGGTCAGCATTGACTCTTGTTTCCGCCTGTGTGTTTACGTCAACATCAGCCCGCAATTGAGCGGAAATGAATGCCGTCGGCGCTAAAAGTCCCGCCAAAACTACCACCCCGACTATTTTTTGACTTAGTATCATTGTGTGTTTGATTAATTAATACTTTACTTTGAGTTTCGTGATTCAAAGTATCTTAATAAAGTCCAACAAGAAAACAAGATGTATGCGTTCTCATTATGATAGTTATTATATAACAACAAAACCCTTTTCAAGGGGTTTTGTTGTTAATAACTAATTTGCTGTTAACGCTTTTATTTTCCTGATTTTTCTTGGTAAAGGGCTCGTCCTCTGGTAAATGCCTCTTCAGCTGCCGATCTTTCTTTAAATCCGCGGACTTCAACTTCTTTGTTCTGAAGTTTTTTGTAGGTTGAATAGAAATGTTCTATTTCTTTGAGTGTGTGTTTGTTCAGGTCTTTCAAGTCCCGCGTGTCGTCAAAACGAGGATCGTCTTTCGGTACCGCTATGACTTTGTCGTCTGAGTCGCCACCGTCTATCATTTCCAAAAGAGCCACGGGTCTGGCTCGTACCAAAATCCCCGGCAAAAGAGGGTATGTGGTAAGAAGGACTACATCAATGGCATCGCCGTCGTCCCAAAGTGTCTGTGGAATAAAACCATAGTCAAAAGGAAAATCCTGGGCCGTATGGGCCACTCTGTCCAAAGCAATAATTCCCGTTTCCTTGTCTATCTCGTATTTGTTTTTGGAACCTTTCGGGATTTCAATGATTACATTGATTTTGTCTTTTTCTCCCGAAGAAATGTCATGGAGTAGATTCATAGTGTGTAGCGTGTAGCGTGTAGCGTCAAAATCGTGTAGCGCGAAGCGTATAATGTGTAGCGCGAAGCGTATAACGTGTAGTGTCAAAATCGTTTAGCGTGAAGCGTATAACGTATAGCGTCAGAGTATTTCTTTTCCGGCGTTACACGTTACAAGTTACACGTTGTATATTATGGCGTTACACGTTACATGTTTTGCGTTTTGCGATATGGCGTTACAAGTTACAAGTTACACGATTTGCTTAATTATTATAATTCCTTTTCCTTCTTTTCGCCACCATCTTCTACGGGCTCTTTTGCTTCTGTTTCGCCGTTTTCCGCCACCTCGGCTAAAGTATCTCCTTTGGCTGATTTTATGTCTATTTTCCAGCCGGTAAGCTTGGCCGCAAGACGCACATTTTGGCCACCTTTGCCTATGGCAAGAGATTGCTGGTCTTCGGACACTTCCACGTAAGCGCTATTTTCTTCCTCCTTTATTTTAACATTAAGTATTTTAGCGGGCGAGAGGGCTTCCTCAACAAATTTTGCCGGATTTTCCGACCACTCAATAATATCTATTTTTTCTCCGCCAAGCTCGGACATGACTGTTGTTACTCTGACTCCGCGTTGTCCCACAAGAGAACCTACAGGGTCAACGTGCTGGTCTGTGGCGGTTACGGCTATTTTGGAACGAGATCCCGCTTCGCGGGCGATAGCTTTCACTTCCACTGCCCCAGAAGCTATTTCAGGCGCTTCTATTTTGAAAAGCTCATAAAGAAATTTCGGGTGAGAACGAGAAAGACGCAACATTATCCCTCTTGGAGTTTCTTCCACGCGATATAGATACGCGCGGATACGTTCGCCTTGTTTATAACGCTCCCCCGGGATTTGTTCTTCGTAAGAAAGAAGTCCCGTAGCTCTGCCCAGGTCTATAAACAAGTTGCCTCTTTCTATTCTCTGAACCGTACCGGATATGATTTCACCTTCTCTTTCTCCGAATTCGCCCATTACGGACACCTTTTCAGCTTCCCGAATTTTCTGAATTATTATCTGTTTGGCTGTTTGGGCCGCTATGCGTCCGAAGTCCTGTTTTTCCTCAAGTGGGAATATGACTTCGTCGTCTATTTGAGCGTCTTTTTTGATAAGAGAGGCGTCATTTATCATTATGTGGTGTTCCGCGTTAAAGAAAAGACGCTCATCGTCATCCGCCCTATCGGGGAATTCCCCGTTTTCGTCAGGCAAAATAACACGTGTTTCGTCCACGACAATTTTTACTTGGAAAAACTCCGTTTTTCCTGTTTCAGGGTCAAATTTGGCCCTTACTATCTGTCCCTTTTTTCCGTACTCTTTTTTGTAGGCGCTCGCCAGAGAGGCCTCAATGGCCTCGGTGACCTTTTCTCTCGGTATCCCTCGCTCGTCTTCAAGTTGGTCAAGAACCGAATTTATTACTTTTAGGTCGAATAACATATTCGTGTAGCGTATAGCGTGTAGCGTATAGCGTCAAAATCGTGTAGCGAGAAGCGTGTAGTGTGTAGCGTCAGAGTATTTCTTTTCCGGCGTTACACGTTACAAGTTTTGCGTTTTGCGATATGGCGTTACATGGTACAAGCTACATGTTACATATTTTAATTTTTAATAAAAATGTCCGCCCAGGAGGCGAACGTTCATATAAAAAGCATAGCAAGACCTGCAAAATTTGTCAACATGCCATTTTGTAACCCCTCACACTCTTATTCTCCCTTTTCTAAAGGGAGGGGCTCATTCCGATGAGCCGAGGGATTTATAAATCCTCCGTCATCAGAATGACCACCCTCCTTTGCGCCACCGCTAAAGCTAAGGCGACACGCGGTAGAAAAGGAGGAATAAAGCCACTTTCTGATAGGTGTGAGGGGTTACGTCATTTTCCTCTTATTTGGGGCTCGTTCAGCAATAGAATCCATTAAGTTATCAACATTTTTTTCTTGTTCATTACTGTAATTATCCGTATAATCAGTTTCATATGAATGAATCTATAAATAACGAATCCATGAATATGGGAAGCAAAAAACCGGGGAGAGGTCTTTTGTGGCTTGTTGTCGTAATAATTTTAGCAGTAGCGGTGGCGGCATTCTTTTATTACTACAGACCTTCTCAGGACGCTGAAATGGCCGATGAAGACAGACTTGCTCCCGAACTTCGTCTGACAGAAGAGGAAAAGAGCGGTGATGTGGCGAGCGACAAAGCGGAGATATTGGCGATTGTCCGTTCAGGCAGACCTCTTTCAGCAGATGAAAGTCAGAGAATTTCCGGAATAATGTTCGCTAAGGCCCACATATACAATTTTTCTTCGGAAGAAAGAGAAGAGATTTTCTCCGCCTTGACTAACAGCGCGTCCCAGTAGATACTTTCTCGCTACGCTTGATGATTTTCGTTAATTTCTTGTAAAATCTTCGTTGTCTTGTTTCGGCAAGGCCTCACGAGTTTCGCAGAATTTTACTAAAAGCTCCTCAAGCTCGCTTCCGATTGAAATTTCAATATATGTCCTTTTTTCTAAACAGGAAACTGCTTTTTTTACCCAAAATACTGATTGGAGGGCTGTTCATATCAGCTTTTTTGTTTTTGGCTGTTTTTTCATTCTTGAACGCTCAAAAAGCAGATGCCGCCGGTTGTGATATATATATAAATCACAGGCCGGTACTCAATAGCGATAACCAGTATGAAGTGTTCACGGACGCGGAGTCGGTGGGTTGTGGCGGAAATTGGAGCGCGAATTTCCAAACGGACGCTTTTTTTGTGGCGCCAACGAGTATCCGAGAAAGACCGGAGTCCGACTACGGAGTAGAGTTTCCCGATGTTAGTTCGTGGAGTGTCAGGGGTCTTACAAGCCAAGAAAATTCTGATATTCGTCTGCAAGTGGATTTAACGGTAGAGCCGGATTCTTCGGTGGGTAGAAACAGTAACGCCATATCTATGCCTGAGACCGACCTGACCGGAGGTAGGAAATATACCGGACTTCAACTTTCAAGTGGAGGAGGTTCTAACACTTTGATAAAAGCCAACATGCTTAACTATTTCGGTAATTATAGCTTGTGGACTGAAAGTTCCGCTAAAGCGAATTATCAATGCCAAAACGGAGAAAACGGGTCAATAACCATGGTCGTACAGACACGAAAATGTTTTTCCTTACCTTCAAACTTTTTTGCTTCAGCCGGTTCTGACAATTACTTTGAGTCGTTTTGTTCAGATAAATCATACGACCAGACATATGGCTCTATCTCCTGCCCAAACGAGTCAGTTCCCACTCCTACGCTTATTATTGGTACGGCACCCGTGGCCAGACGACTCTCTGTCGTAATAGATGGCAACGGAACCGGGGTTGTGAGAAGCAACCCTCCGGGAATCTCTTGCGAAAACGACTGTGAAGAGACCTTTACAAATGGCTTGGAAATTGAACTTACGGCCACTCCAAATTCCGACTCAAACTTTTTTAGCTGGTCAAGCAACTGTACCCCCGTGCCAAATTCTCCAAACAAGTGCCGAGTGGTTGTGGACAGCGACAAAACTGTAGTGGTGAAATTCTTCAAGACCACTGAAAACAACCCTGTGTCCGGGGCTTTAACTTGCGGAATCCCATCACCAAACAGCGTTACTCTCCTGTACAACTATGAAAACGGCTCCGATGTTACTTTGTGGAACGGAGGCAGTTTACTCCTAAACATCGGTTCCGGAAGCGGTTCCGGAAGTTTCACTCAAAACGGTCTTTTGGAGCTTACACCTTACACTTTTTATTTAAGAAACGGCACTTCCGCCAACTCTACTTTGCTTTCTTCCATAAACTGTTCGCCGAGTGAAAATCCCAAACCTGACCTTGAGGGTTATATAAATCCAATAAGCGGCGGGCGTGATACCGGAGACGGTTATGTGTATTCCGGCAACATGGTAGTTTCCGGTTATGTTAAGAATACAGGAAACGCTCCGGCGGCCGGCACTTTTACCAACAACTATCAATACAAATTGTCCAGCAGTTCTATTTGGAGAGACCTTGTAAATAGCTCTCTTGTTTCATCCGGAGAAATAGCCGAAAACGGCTCTCGGGACGTTTCGCCATACCTCGGCGCTTTAGGTGGTGGTACACCGATGGGACCCGGCACATGGGATTTCCGCCTTTGCGCCAACAGGGCGCTGGAGGGGAGGGGGAGCACTATTTCCGAAAAAGACGCTTCCGAGACAAGTAACTGTAAAAATTTCGTATCTGTCAGAGTCAGAAATCCTGTCCTTTCAGTCCAGAGAAGTGATGGTGGCTCTGTTTCTGCCGATAACGGAACGCCGATAAACTGCGGAACTCAATGTGTTGACGAATTCGCGCCAAACAGCGACGGTTCTGCCAAGACCGTAAATTTAACAGCCAATCCAAACGGCGGATACAATACGGTTTGGCTAAATTGTCCGGGTAACGCCTCCGGAAATACCTGTAGCAACATAGTGATGGATGTTGATAGAACGGTCTCCGTAAGCTTTGTCAGACAGAACGAGTATTCTTTGTCCATTTCGGTTTTGGGTACAGGTTCCGGTTCGGTAACATCTTCTTCCGGCATAAACTGCGGTAAAACCGGAGGGGTCTGCGTAAAAAGTTTTACTGAAGGCGCTCAAGTTACGCTTACGGCAAGCGCCGATGCCGGTTCGCGCTCTGTAATATGGGCAGGAGCTTGTCTTGGCGTGTCGTCAAGCTCTTGCACTCTTACCATAAATTCAAACACTGATGTTTCCGCCACGTTCCACAAACAGACAGGCAGAGTGAACGTTTCTTCTGTTCTTGATGGCGCGGGTTACATCGGAATTCCCGTATCCGCTCTGTCTTCTCAATACGGAGGCAACACGTCTTACAATTTCAACTTACCGGTCGGTGTGTCAGAAACCCTTTCCGTAACAACACCGATAAATAACAAAGCCGCGGGCTTTAAAGCTTGGTCGGGATGCGACAGTTCACTCGGTTTAAACTGCAATGTGTCAGTTTCTGATGGAGAAATCCAGAATGTCACTGCGAATTTCGTAACTCCGACAGTGGACTTGCGGGTCAATGGTAATAAAAGCATTTTAGTAAAAAAAGGAGACCCGATAACTTTCTCATGGGCATCCTCTGAAGTCAGTTCTTGTCCTGTAAATACATGGAGTGGCAGAACTTCGGCGCAAAATCTAAGTGGCGACGTTGTTTACGCGCCTCAAGTGGCCGGCACGTATCCATATAACATCAGTTGTTCAGGCACTGGAGGGTCGGAAGCCGCGGATGTCGTATATGTAACAGTGGATGATGCCGGAACCGTAGGGCTTACCTTGACATGTGGCGCCGTAACCACCAATTCGGTTTACTTGGGCTATAGTTTTTCAAACGGTACCAATGTTTCTCTGTTTAGGGGTAATGATTTGTTTCAGACCTTTGGAGGAACAAACGGCTCCGGTCAGGTTACCGATACGGGAAGAGCATCGGGCACTTCTTACACATACTATTTGAGGAATGGTTCCAACTCCAGCGCGACTCCTTATGTTTCCGTAACTTGTACGACCGAAACGGCCGTGAGTCCCGACTTGACCGCCACAGTCACGGGTTTTACAGGTAGAGGCACCGGCAATGCCAATGAATATTACGCCGGCAATTTTGCCATAAACGGCAGAATTGACAACAGGGGAAACGGTTCAGCTCCCGGGAATTTCAGCAACCATTACAGATACAGTTTAGGTGGAGGCGCCTATAGTGGCAACTGGGTATCCGCTCCTCTTACGAGTTCTGCCACTCTTTCTGCCGGCGGTTTCAGGTCTGTAGTTCAATACCCACAAGACCCGAATAGGGGCTGGATAGCCGGTTCAAGCGGTAGTACAGAGTGGTATTTCATGTTGTGCGCCGATACCGGAAGCGGTGTTTCCGAGTCAAACGAAAGCAACAACTGCTCGCTCCCTTCGTCCGTGAAAATCGTAAATCCAAAACTGACTGTTTCAAAAAACGGCAATCCCGGCACCGTTACGAGCAACCCTTCCGGAATTCAATGCGGTTCCACATGTAGCGCGGAATATGCTCCGACGGATACAAACAATGATAATGTAGCGGAATATCCGACCGTAACTCTGACCGCCAGTCCGACCACGGCCACTGATGTCATGACATGGGTCGGATGTGAGTCGCTTTCCTTTGACCGTAAAAATTGCAGCGTATCCATGAGCGCGCATAAAAATGTTTCCGTAACATTTTCCGATGCTCTTTCAGGTGACAAAAAATTATTGACTGTAATTTTACAAGGAGAAGGAGGGGGCTCGGTAACGGGCTCCGCCAGTTCCGGAAGCATAAACTGCTCCAAGAATTCCATTCAAAGCGCAAATACCGGCACTTGCAGTTCAGAATTCAACTTTAATTCAACCGTCAATCTATCCGCCACGGCCAATAACGAATCAATATTTTATGGTTGGGGACCAAACGGCGCGTGTTCCGGAACGAATCCGAATTGTAGTGTAAACATGAGCGACAGTAAATTTGCAGTAGCATATTTTGTACTGAATCCCATTCAGGCAGTATGTTCTCCAAGCCAAGCATCCGTGCCTTTAGGGGGGTCCGTAACGTGGCGCGTTACGAGTTATTCGGGAGGCAACAATTCAACCTATGGATTTAGCTGGTCGGGTACGGAAATTCCGACAAACCCCGCCCCTTCGGGTACGAGTTACAATAAAACGTACAATAACTCCGGCACAAAAACGGCTTCAGTAACGGTAGTAAGCGGAAATCAAAGCAGGTTGTTTTCATGCGGTAGCGTTAGTGTCGTGCCACCGGAAGTCAAATTGTCTGATTTGCAGTCCTCCATTTCAATAAGCGGGCCTAAAAATTCCGCGGGGCAGTTTATAGAGGGTACATTTACTTACGGTGGCCGGATTTCAAATTTCGGTGAAGCGGATGCCTCGCCTATTTCCAAAAACACTTTCTACTATCGTTTGGAAAACAGAAGCAACCCAGAACCTCTAAATGACAAGTCAGGATATCTGCCTTTCCTGTACGAAGTTCCTCTTACAGATACGGCTTTGCCGTTTAGCCCGGGGGAAGGCAGAGCTGTTTCTCCCACTCAAAATCCGGGTGGTGCGGGCCTCTGGTCTATTATGCTTTGCGCCGATATGCGACTTGAAGAAGTTTCGGAGTCAAATGAAAACAACAACTGTTCGGCTATGCCACTGGATATCTATGAAGAAGACCCTGAAGAAGAGCTCATAACGGAAGAAGGTTCAGGAATAAGTTGCGCATCTTCCGCTTCAAATTCCAGTATCTTTACCGGAAGTCACGTTACCTTTGACGGTTATTACGAAGAAGAAGAAACCGACTCTGCCAATGACCCTCCGCATGAATACTTTTATTCATGGTTGCTTATGAAAAGTACCGGCGAAAAGTCATATGTTTGGGGAGGACCGGAGGGATATTATCACTTCGCCACTAATGTCGTCGCCGACCCGGGAGAGTACTCTCTAAGCTTAAGGGTTTATAATAAAAATTCTCAAGGACACGCGATAAGTTTGGCAGGTCAAGCGGACTGCGGGAATGTAACGGTTTCGAGCAACGACTACGACATAACCGCCTTCACCTGTCCTCAAATAAATTCCGGAAGTTTGGTGGTGGGTGAGCAGGTTGACTTTATTGGTAAAATAAAGAACTTGGGCAAAGAGATAGAGGCGTCCAAAGTGTTTTCCAACAATTTTGTAATCTGCGAAAATGATACCTTCATCCAGCGTCATTATGCCGAGTGTGAAACGCCGGGAGTGCCCAGAAAATCTCTGGGCGCCAGTCCGGACATAAGAGGCATGCTCCCCGGCCAAGAAGAGACAGTGACCTCTCGTGACAAATGGACCGTTGTGGCAAACGAGCCGGGCAAGGTTCACACCGTAGTTCTTTTTGCCGATTCAAACCCGTTTTCAAATAACATAGCGGAGAGTAACGAATCAAACAACTGGAAGGCGTGTGAATTTACCGTGGCGGGGCCACCTACTGTTGACTTAAAAGTCAGAAATAAAAGCGTTGGCGGTTCTTATTTAAATTCAACAAGTGTTGACTGGGGCGACCAAGCGGAGCTTCAATGGACGACAACCGGCATCACCACTGACAGTACTGGTGGCTCTACTACCAATACCTGCCAGTCGTCCATAACGGAAGGGGTTGATACCAGCTGGTCAACTTTTGTCATTCGTCCGTCTTTAAGCGTTGAACCGCACTATCACACCGGCAACAACCTATCAAGAGATACCACTTATAAAATAAGTTGTTACAACCTGATAGACCCGAACGGCCCCAACCAAGAGTCCAATCGTCAAAGAGCCGAAGATACCGTAACGGTTCTTGTGGGACCCGAACCGCCGTCCGTTGACCTGCGCGCTCGCGCTATGGGTTCGGCCGCAAACTACAGCGACCCCGCGGAAGTGCCGGCAGGCATGAGTGTTCAATTTGAATGGTTCTCACGGGGGGATTACAGTCCGAATACCCGTTGTGAAGCCAAAACTCCATCTGAGCCGGGCTTTGTGGGAGAGGACCTTAGACCGAATGAAACCGCCGTAGAAGGAGAAGTCATGGAAAGCAATAAAGTGTTTGAAATAGAATGCACCGACGAAAATAGATTATCCAATGACCCAGAGAGAATATTCAGAGACACTGTTAACGTCAATTTAAGAGCATCATCTTCTGCCCCGCCGACGTTTGAAGAATTCTAAATACCAAGAGACGAATCAACTTATATTCTCTAAATCATAAAACGGCTCTGCGGAGCCGTTTTATCCGTGTTTTCGGCCTAAATTCAGGAAAAAACTTCTATATGTGCATAAATCCATTGATTTTTCAGGAGAATAGTGTATACTCAAAATAGTTTTGACAATTTAGCATATTCGTTGCTTGATGGCAACGATAGGAAACAACCGAAAAAGAAAGGAGAAGGAATGAAAAAAGTCCTTTTAGCAGTAGTAATACTCCGGTTTCTTTTGGGCGGAATTGTTTCCGCCCAGAATTTACCCGAGTCGCTTCCCATCGGAAGCGAAGAGGCGTGGTGGCAACACATAAGCAGTGTCGCAAGGACCATCGAGATTGATGTCCGTGCGATTCACGACTATTACAGCTGGACAACAATTGCCGGCACCAGACGGCAGGTCCCAGCCGACCGTTCTCGCGACATTCGCGAGCAAGTGGCCGAGCTTCACCGTAGGGTTTTAGAGGAGGCGGTCTCCGAGAAAATCACATCGGAGATTTTTGAAGAATGGTCGCCATATTTTTACGTCTCGGGTGGGATCTGGGCAGATTTGCCTTCAAGAGAAAATCTTGTCCTTGCCTACGGCACTCCTCTTCGGTTGGACAGGGGTGCTGACGGCGACTTTCGGATTCTAAATCCGGATGAGGCCTACAGCCCTTCGCTTGAACTGTCGTGGGAGACATACGACCGTGTATTGGTCCCTGCCATCGGGGTAGCGCGCGTGCAAGTTCTTGTGCGAGATACAGCTGGCACCCTCTTGGAAGAGTGGGATTCAGATGCCTTTCCTGACTACTTAGATCGGGTGGTAAGATTGTACAATCCGCTCTATGAGAAGGAGGGGTGGTCGGACTCATGGGCCAAGTGGCCTATGATAACTTGGGACAAAGACGCTTTCTCCCTGCCCGTGGAGCCCTGCCTATCAGGGTTTCCCGGCGAAGTCGTCGTTACCGTGGAAGACGGTTCTACCGTAACATACGATCTCATGACGGGAGAGAGACGGCGCTCCGCGTTGCTTTCAATAAAGCGCGCCGGTTCGATCCTCTCGGTTCGGGTGGAGAATGTTCAAGGACAGTCGGTGTTCTTGGAACACTCCACTTCAATAAGCGGTCCCTGGAAGTCAGTTCCGGGTTCCCCGCTTCAGGCGCTAAGGGGCAATGCCCAGCACCTGGTGGAAATAGAATCCGGTGGCGACAGCGCCCGATTCTACAGAATCGCATCCCCGCCTTCTGCGGGGAAATGAACTTAGGTGGAGGATTCCCCACCACCGTTCCGCCTTCTTGTGCGGATCGTAAAAAACGCAAAACCAGCGACGCTCTTCGCTGGTTTTTTGTTGCTCTTAGAACCTATCTCCAATCTCAGCGCTAAATATGCGGTCATAAATAAATAAAAACTCATCCGCTAAAACGCCGCAATTTTGGTTAAAAAACTTCGCTTCGTCCTCTACATATCCTGATATGCCTCGGACTCCAGCTTGTTTTTTACCTCAAAATTGCGCCGTTTTATTCGGATGTGAGATTGGAGATAGGTTCTAAATCTTATCAACACAAAACCCTTTCAAGACCTGTTTTTGTATTGTATTATTAGTAAATCAAAGTCGGTAAAAGAGCTTTTGAATTTAATTAAGATGTCCCACGACAAAAAAACAATTATTTCGGGACTTGTAGCTGTTTTTGTTTTAGGCGCGACTATGCTGTATTTGCTGGGCGGTAGCAATGGAAGTTTGTTTAGTGGCGCGGCTAAGGGGGAAAATCAACAAAGAGAATCGTCCGGTAACAACCAGAGCGCGTCGGTTGCCGAAGAAAAGACCGTTATTTTGGAAAAAGCGCGCGGAACAGAGCCACTGTCCTATGATGAAAGACAGAGAATAGTAGACATAATTTCAGATGAATCTGAAGTTTTTAACTTTTCAGACCAGGAAAGAAAACTGATTTTTGAAGCGCTAAACAGAACAGCCACTTCTCAATAAAAGCGTCTCCAAAGATTTTTAGTAGCCGTGTAGAACAAATGGGCTATTCACACTTTTCTTAAGTGGTTTTTTTTGAGTGTTGTATAATTAGAATGAAAACTCACCCATGTTTATTCAAGAAAAACAACTAAGAGAATTCATTCGCGACTCGGGACTGGTTTCCCGCAAGGATTTTGACGCGACCAAAGAAGAGGCGGACAAAAAAGGCGAAAGTGTCGGGACGATTCTTGTAAGTCAAGGCAAAATAAACGACGACGACCTCCGCAAAGTTCAGGCGTACATTTTAGGTATTCCGTTTGTTGACTTAAAGGGTCAAAAAGTTGACTTTGAAGTTCTGTCTATAATACCGGAGCCAGTGGCGCGCACCCACAACATCGTGGCTTTTAAAAAAACCGGCGACTCACTGGAAGTGGCCATGCTTGATACGGACGACTTGGCCGCCATAGGGTTTATAAAAAAGAAAACCCATTTGAAAATTTTGCCGCGCCTGACCGACAGTGCCTCCATGAAAACGGCTCTTTTGCAGTATCAGAAGTCGTTAAAAGCCGAATTCGGCGACATTATAAAAAAAGAATCCGAAAGCTTGAAAAGCGTTATAGATAAAACGGGAGAAGAAGAAAAGACCGGAGAGGAGCTTAAAAAAATGGCTGAAGACGTCCCTGTGGTTAAAATAGTGGACACTCTTTTAAAGCACGCGATAATTCAGGATGCTTCCGACATCCATATAGAGCCACACGAAACCGAACTTTTGGTCCGCTACCGAATTGACGGTATTTTGCACGACACGATGGTTTTGCCCAGAAATGTTTCAGGCAGTATTACAGCCAGAGTGAAAGTGTTGGCTAACTTAAAGCTGGACGAAAAACGTCTGCCACAGGACGGCAGGTTTAAGGTTGAAATGAATAGCGAAAAGGTTTCTTTTCGTGTTTCTGTTCTTCCTACACATTTTGGCGAAAAGACGGTCATGCGTCTGCTTCGTGAAAATGTTTCAGGGTTTACCCTTGAGGGGCTGGGTTTCCATGGCGGTGGTTTGGAAAAAATACATAAAGCCATGAGGGCAAAAACCGGAATGATACTGACAACGGGTCCTACCGGTTCCGGAAAGACAACCACTCTGTACACTGTTTTGGATATATTAAACACGCCTGACGTAAATATTTCAACAGTGGAAGACCCGATTGAATATCAAATGGAAAGAGTCAACCAGACGCAGGTCAAGCCGGAAATCGGTTTTACTTTCAGTTCCGGTATCAGGTCGCTTGTCCGTCAGGACCCCGATATAATAATGGTCGGAGAAATCAGAGATAACGAAACGGCCTCTTTGGCCGTCAATGCCGCCTTGACTGGTCATTTGGTTCTTTCAACCTTGCACACCAACTCCGCCGCCGGAGCATTCCCCCGTCTTATAGACATGAAAGTGGAACCGTTTCTTATCGTGTCTACGGTCAACTGCGTCATAGCCCAGCGTTTAGTCAGAAAACTCTGCGACTCAAAGGAGAAATATTTCTTAAACAAGGCCGGAATAGAGGCATTGGCAAAAACCGTGAACTTAGACAGGGTTCTTGTAGCGCTAAAAGAGGAGAAAATAGTCGGGGCGGATGCCAAATGGGAAAAAATTCCTTTTTACAAACCGCAACCATCGGAAGAAAGCAAAGACGGTTATGGAGGGCGACTTGGAATCCACGAGGTCTTGGAAGTCGCTCCGGCCATTAAAGACATGATAATACAGGGAAAAACATCTGACGAAGTGGAAGATACGGCAAGAAAAGCCGGAATGCTTACGATGATAGAGGACGGCATCTTCAAGGCGGTGCAGGGACTGACTTCGGTTGAGGAAGTGTTGAGAGTGGTGTCGGAATAATACGAAACATGTAACATGCGACACGGAACAATAAGATAAAGTCCTTATTTCCGATGCTGCATGTTACATACTACATGTTCCATGATTTTCAAATTCAAAGCTCAAAAACCTGACGGCAGTGTATATGAAGAACGAAGGGAATCACCTGACAAGTTTGCCCTGTATAGGGAGTTGAAAAAAGAGGGTGACATCGTGATTTCTGCCGTGGAAGAGGGTAAAAAGAGCAAATTCAACCTCGGCTTCATTTTGGGATTTTTTGGCAATATCGCTTTGAGGGAGAAAATTCTTTTTGCCAAAAACTTGGGCTCCATGCTTAAAGCCGGCCTTTCTCTCTCTCGGGCTCTTGATGTCATAATAAGGGATTCCAGAAACAAAAAATTAAAGGCGGTCGTGGGTCGGCTAAGCGACGATGTCCGCAGAGGGGAAACATTGCATGAAGCGTTGGCCAAACATCAGACGGTTTTCCCCGCGCTTTTTGTTTCAATGGTCAAAGCGGGAGAGGAGAGCGGTTCATTGGCGGAGTCGCTTGCCATTGTTGCCGACCAGATGGATAAAATATATTCTCTGCAGAGAAAAGTGAGAGGGGCTCTCATATATCCGGTAATTATCATATGCCTTATGATAGTCATCACTGTCGTGATGCTTATATATGTTGTTCCGAATCTTACTGAAACCTTTGCGGACTTGGAAGTGGATTTGCCACTAAGCACCAGATTTATAATTTCTCTTAGTGACTTGGTCCAAAACCAGGGAATTATGGTCTTAGGAGCCATTCTTCTGTTTCTTACGTCGGTTGTTTATCTGGCGAGGACCAAAAAGGGAAAATTTTTTCTGCATCTTTTTTACGTCAAAGTCCCGTTAATAGGCGAGCTTGTCAAAGAGGTAAACTCCGCCAGAACGGCGCGCACACTGTCTTCCCTTTTGTACTCCGGAGTTGACGTAATGTCCGCCATATCCATTGCCGGGGAGGTGGTGCAAAACGTCCACTACAAAGCTGTTTTGGAGGAAGCATCGCAAGAGATAAAAAAAGGTTCGCCTCTCTCCACCGCTTTTGCCGCTCACGAGGACCTTTACCCGCCTTTTGTCGGGGAAATGGCAAGCGTCGGGGAAGAGACCGGCAAACTTTCGGAAATGTTTTCGGAAGTGGCGATTTTTTATGAAAACAACGTTGATCAGAAAACCAAAAACTTTTCCGCTCTTATAGAGCCGTTTCTCATGATAGCCATAGGTGTTGGCGTCGGATTTTTCGCCATTTCAATGCTTAGCCCGACGCTTTCCTTGGTAAACGCCCTGTAGTTGGGGACAGAAACATTCAGATGGATGATTTTTATAAATATATTGATAAGCGAAACAGGGTGTTCCGCGTCAATCCGAACATTACATGAAAAAGGGCTCAACTCTCGTAGAATTGATCATAACTGTGGCGGTGCTTGCCATTTTGGTAACCATTTCTTTTTTTGTGTTTGGCGGTTTTAACAGAAGACAATCGCTTGAGCAGAAAACTGCCACAGCGATTTCTTTTTTGACGGAAGCAAAAACCTTGACGCTGTCTTCTCGCGAAAACACAGTTTATGGTATTCATTTTGAAGAGGAACTCATGGTAAGATTTAAAGGAGAGACCTACGACCCTGACGACAGTTCCAATCACGCTACCTCTGTCGGTCCGACGGTCTCCATCTCCGACATCTCTCTTTCCGGCGGTGGCAGTGAAGTCGTTTTTAAGCGTCTCTCCGGCGAGACCGATAACTACGGAACGATTACATTCTCCACGCCTCAAGGAGAAAGCAAAACCGTGACGGTGCACGCGAGCGGAGTTGTTGAATAAAAATTAAACGCAGAACAAGCGATTTGTAACATGAAAAATAAAGATAACAAAAAATATTTCCCGAAGAAAGAGAAGTTTTGTCCCCGCGCCGGCTCGGAAAATTTCCCTTGTTTCAAACGGCGGGATTTAAGAGGCATCAGTTTGATAGAAGTTGTCGTAGGTACCGCCATCATGCTTGTGATTCTTACGGGCCTTATTGCTTCGTACCACGTGGCTGTGAAATCGGCGCTTGGCACCACTTCTTCCGTACAGGCGGTCTTTTTGGCGGAAGAGGGTTTGGAGGCGGTAACTTCTCTGCGTGATATTGGCTGGGACAGCGAAATCGCTTCTTTGACGAGTGGCGCAACATACTATCTCGACTGGGACGGCAATCGTTTTGTTTCCACGTCAACGGAAGAAGTGATAGACGGTTCCTTCACGCGACATTTTATAGTGGAAGATGTATATAGGGACGGTTCCGATGACATAGCGGTAAGTGGCACTTTGGATAACGGCACAAAAAAAATCACTGTAATCGTTTCTTGGAACGAAGCTTCGGAGGTTAAGACCAAGTCAATGACAACTTATATCACGAATTTATTTGAATAACTTTGAGTTTCGTAATTCAAAGTAAACATACATGTTTTTAAAAAGATTAATTAAAAACGCGACATCTTTTTCGCCTGAAAAATCCGGCCGAACTTCGCGGGCTTTGACTTTTAAACGAGGAATAGGTCTTGTGGAGGGTATAATATATATAGCGGTACTGGCGATACTTCTCGGTGTTGTGGTCAGCATGCTCGCGTCCATACTGCAAAGTTACAGAGTCGTAAAACTTGTAAGAATAATAGAGCAGTCGGCCAGTTCTTCAATGGAGCGAATGGTGAGAGAAATTCGCGATGCGAAAAGCATAGACGGAGCAAATTCAATACTCGGTTCTCATCCGGGCAAACTTGTCATTTTAACTACCGATGAAACCGGTGGAGACCAGACAGTTGAATTTTTTATTCAGGACAATGTTCTTCGTTTAAAGGAAGACGGCGTGGACAAAGGGCCTTTGACCGTGGCTTCGGCAAGCGTTACGAACTTGATATTCAGAGAAGTGGATACGGGAATTTCAAAAGGCGTTAAAATAGAAATGACGGTTCACGCGTCTCAAGGTGACAGAGTTAGAACGGACAATTTCTACGGAACGGCTATTTTGAAAGAGTCCTACTAAAATCATGCGTTTATCTTTTTAACTTTTTAAAATTTGCGGTTTGCGACAATTATTTCCATGTTTATGCAATTTAACGCCAAAAAAAACAAGAAAAACAGACCTAAGCGCGAAAGAAGTTCGGGTCAGGCGCTTATTTCCGTTGTTATTTTCTTTCTGTTTATTTCGTCCACGATAGTTTTCGGCGTGCTTTTGCCCGCGGCCAAATCGGTGAGAAATGCCACTCATTTTGACTTGTCACGGCAGAGTTTTTTCACGACCCAGGCCGGAGTGGAAGACGCTTTGTACAGGGTGATAAAAGACATGGAAACACAGGACACACTGGTCGTAACTTTGGGCGGGTACACTGCCACTACTACTATCTCTGACATTTCCGGCGGAAAGGAAGTGATTTCAGAGGGTGAGGCGAACCGGTCGTTTAGAAGAATCAAAGCCGTATTGTCTTTTGGAAGCGGAGCGTCTTTTCATTACGGACTTCAGGTTAGCACCGGAGGTGTTAATCTTCTCAACAACTCTTTCGTTTCAGGAAATGTTTTTTCAAACGGGTCTGTAACGGGAGAAAACAACAATGAGATATTCGGGGACGTAATTTCCTCCGGTTCCACGGGTATTATAGACGGTATAGACCTTTCGGGAGACGCTTACGCTCATACGATTACCGACTCCAATGTTGGCGGAGACGCTTTTTACAATGTGATATCCAATACCGGCGTTGGCGGAAGTTTAAACCCGGGAAGCGCCGACCAGGAAACAGCCGATTTACCCATACCGGATTCGCTTATTGAGGACTTGAAGGCAGACGCTTTAACCGGAGGAACCATATCTTCTCCCTGCCCTTACACAATCACAAGTAGCCAGACCATCGGTCCAAAAAAAATAAATTGCGACCTTGAAATAGATACAAACGGCACGGTCACCCTCACGGGCAATATATGGGTTTCCGGAAATATCTACATAAAGGGCAATTCAGAAGTTGTAGTATCACCTTCTCTTGGGGGGGAAGTGGTGGCCTTTATAGCGGACAAAGAATCAAACCGTCTTACAAGCAGTAAAATTGACCTTTCAAACAATGCCGTGTTTTCAGGTACCGGAGAGGCGGGTTCGTACATAATGTTTATTTCTCAAAATCAAAGCGCCGAAAACAGCGGAAGTGAAATCGCGATAAATGCTCAAAACAACGTGGTAGGCGACATTCTTCTTTATGCCGGTCACGGAGAAATCATGGTTCAAAACAACTTGGAAATAAAAGAAGCGAGCGCTTACAAAATAACCGCTAAAAATAACGCCGAGATAATATACGAAACAGGGCTTGTTAACCTTCTTTTTAGCTCCGGTCCCGGTGGGGGGTATACTGTCGGAAAGTGGAAAGAGGTGGAGTAACCCTCAGACGACACGTTTAAAATGAGGGGCTTAAAGCATGTTACTTGATTGACCGCTTTTTGGTATACTTTAATCATGGTAAAAAAAGGAAAACTTTCATCAGGCAAAACGCGGAAAAAAATCATAGTGGGCAACTGGAAAATGTACATAACCGACAAACGGCAAGCCAAAGAGATTTTCGGAAAAATAAAGAGGAAAATGTTGAAGGTGGAAATGGTCAAGACGGTTATATGTCCACCCGTCTCGTTTCTCGGTTCTTTATCGCTTGCCGCGAAAGGCAACCTTTTTTTGGGCAGTCAGGATGTTTTTTTTGAAAACCAAGGTTCTTTTGTCGGAGAAAACGGACCGGAAATGGTAAAAAGCGCGGGTGCCTCTTTTGTCATAATCGGACACTCCGAGAGACGCGCCCGAGGTGATAGCGATGAGGTGGTATCCCGAAAAATAGCTGTCGCTTTGTCTTTTGATCTTACCCCTGTCATTTGTGTCGGAGAAAAAGAAAGAGACGACGCGGGCAAGTATCTTTCTTTTCTTGAGACGCAGATAAGAGAATCTCTTTCAAAAGTATCGGGCCGGTTTTTGGGCAAACTGATTATCGCTTATGAGCCGGTCTGGACTATCGGCAGGCCTTTTAAAGATGCCATGAAACCCGCAGAATTTGAAGAAACGGCTCTTTTTATAAGAAAAATATTGTCAGATCTGTACAAAAACGAGGACGTCCTTTCCGTTCCTGTTCTCTACGGAGGTTCGGTTTCTTCCATAAACGCCGGCGAGTTGTTAAAAGAGGGAAAGGCGGACGGTTTTCTCGTGGGCAGAGAAAGCGTGTCTCCGACCCATTTCGGTGAAATTGTAGAAATCGTAGAAAAGTCCTGAAATGAGTTTCAATTTGAAAAAACTTGAAGATCTTTCCGATTTGGCCGGCAAGAAAACGGTTGTACGGGTCGGTTTTGACGTGCCAGTCGGCGCGGGCCGAGTTCTGAACGATTTTAGGATAAAGAAAACATTTCCGGCGATGGAATTCTTGGCGCGCTCCGGCGCGCGCAGTATCCTTCTCTCCCATCGCAGAGACGAAAAGAAGGACGACACATCCTCGCTGTTGCCGGTTTTTGAGTATCTTAAAAACCAGACCGAGTTTAAAATTTCTTTCGCCAAGTCGCTTTCAGAGGCCAAAGATAAAATTCGCGATTTGCGCAACGGACAGTTTATTTTGGTTGAAAACATCCGCAGAGAAAAAGGAGAAAAGGAGAACAGCGCCGATTTGTCCAAAAAAATAGCCGAGCTCGGCCATGTGTTCGTAAATGAGGCATTTTCCGTTTCGCACAGAGAACATTGTTCCGTTGTCGGCGTGGCGCGACTTATGCCGTCTTACGCCGGACCTCTTTTTTTGGAAGAGGTTGAAAATCTTTCAAGGGCTTTTAAACCGACTCGTCCCTTCCTTTTTCTGATGGGAGGAGCCAAGTTTAAGACGAAATTGCATTTGGTTGAAAAATTCATGCAAACGGCCGATACCGTTTTTGTGGGAGGCGCTTTAGCGAACGACATTTTCTCGGCTAAAGGCATGGAAGTCGGCCTTTCGCCTCTTGCCAAGGAAAAGGTGGATCTTGCAAATGTTGTGAAAAGTTCAAAGGTATTGGTTCCAAAGGATGTTTTGGTGGAAAACTTGGAAGGGCGAATATCGGTAAAAAAAAGCGAAAATATTTCCAAGGACGAAACCGTCCGCGATGTCGGGCCGGAAACTCTGGTCTTCTTGAGAACTCTATGCGAGAAGGCCTCTTTTATAATATGGAACGGCCCTTTGGGATTTTATGAGAAGGGATTTTCGGGAGGCACGGAAAAATTAGCCGGAATTTTAGGCCGAGTGGCGGGAGATGTGATGGTCGGAGGAGGAGACACTTTAGCCGCTGTTTCATCTCTCGGGATTCACGACAAATTTTCTTTTGTTTCTACGGGAGGCGGAGCGATGCTTAAATTTTTATCAGATGAAACGCTTCCCGGCATTAAGGCGCTTGAAATTAATGGAAACTTTTGAGAACTGGCTGAAACTGGCGCAACGCACACTCATGTTACGCTAACCAAAACGGCTCACACTGGTAGTGTGAGCCGTTTGTTTGGAAAATGTTACATGTTACACGCTACATGTTTCAAGTTACAAACTATTTCTGATCTTCTCCGCGTTTTCTTTGAAGTTCATTTTGTCGCCCTCTACTTTGTCGTTTGGAAATACCCATATGTGGGCATGAGGGACTTCGTCTCCGATGGTTTTGCTTAAAATCCACTCGGTGCTGAAGGCCTTTCTTTGAGCCAAAGCTATTTTTTGAGCGACTTCAAAATATTTTCCGATTTCCTCGGCAGGCATATCCCATACCCATCTGTAATGTTTTTTGGGAATTACTTGGGTGTGCCCCGGAGATTGCGGGTGAATATCCAAAAAAGCCAAAAACTTTTCGTCTTCATAAACGATTTCGGCGGGGATTTCTCTTTTAGCGATTTTACAAAATACGCAATTTTTCGTTTCCGTTTCTTTCATAAAGTCAGTATATCACAGCCGTAAGTTTACAGGGCATTCAAACGCGCGAAAATTCTGAACAATGTTTTTGTAAAATTTTATCCCGTTACTTCTCGTTTATCGCGTGATAATATTTGTATATGTCTTACGGTCATCAAATTGATGAGCACGGTTTCTTTTTTGTTGTAAAGTTCTTTATGATGGTTGTTTTTTTAACCGCCGGCGTGTGGTGGACTGGTTTTTATTTTGAAGGAGCAAACACGAGAGCGGCAGTGGCGGTTTATAACACCGACAGCCAAAATTTTCAAACCGACAGAACCGAGGCGGTCTCTTTCTTGGAGGAGCAAAAACAATGGAAAGACCTTCATGAAGAGGCGCGAGGTTTCGTTTTGGGTTTTGTGGGGGATATAATGTTGGACAGAGGAGTTGAGGCCAAAATCATAAAGCATGGAGGAGGAGATTTCGGTTTTCCATTTGAACTTATTAGAGATGAGCTTAAAAATTACGACCTGCTTTTTGGAAACCTTGAAGGAACCATTTCAGACAGAGGTACTGACACGGGTTCTTTGTATTCTTTCCATATGGATGTCAAAGCCGCGCCGGCTCTCAAAGAGGCTGGCTTTTCAGTTCTTTCGCTTGCGAATAATCATATGAGCGATTGGGGCAAAGCGGCTCTTGAAGACACTTTGTACCGGCTGAAAGGCCAGGGTATATTGTATTCTGGCGGAGGATTTTACGACGAAGATGCCTATGACCCGGCTGTAGCAATTCTTGCAGACGGTACATCTGTGGCATTTGTGTCTTTCAGTCAATTTCACGGATATTTTGAAGCTAATGAAAAAAAAGCCGGCATAGCCATGCTTTCTTCAGAAAACGTCTCTCGGTCGATAAAGAAGGCAAAAGAGATGGCTGATATCGTGATAGCATCTTTCCATTATGGCGACGAATACGCGAAACTTCCGAACGATTTTCAAAAAAAAATCAGCCGATTGGCCATAGACGAAGGGGCTGACCTGGTGGTGGGTCATCATCCTCACGTCATACAGCCGGTTGAAAGATACGGCGATGGATGGATTGCTTACAGTTTGGGAAACTTTATCTTTGACCAGTATTTTTCGGAAGAGACAATGGAAGGAGGATTTTTAGAGGCGATTGTATGGAACGGTGAGATTGCAAACGTAAATTTGCGGAAGGTAAAACTCAACGAACACTACCAGCCGGCTTTTTAGTTATAAAGTTATTGCGGGTCAAAAACAGGCATTTTAAGGTCATGATATAATCTCGTGATGAATGAATCTTTGGATGAGCTTAAAGTTTATCCGCCGCTTTTGGAGCGGCTTTTGATTAAACGAGGATTGAAAACAGCTAAAGAAGCCGAAGCGTTTTTAAATCCCGATTACGAAAAACACACTCACGATCCGTTTCTTCTTAAAGACATGGACAAGGCCGTTTCTCGGGTAAAGATGGCCGTGGAAAATAATGAAAAAATAATAATTTACAGCGACTATGACACTGACGGCATACCCGGAGCGGTCATACTTCATGATTTTTTTAAAAAAATCGGCTACAACAATTTTGAAAACTATATCCCCAGCCGTCATAACGAAGGGTTCGGACTGCATTTACAAGCCATAGAAAAGTTGGCAAATGAAGGGGGAAAACTCCTCATAACCGTTGATTGCGGAATTGCCGACTTAAAAGAAGTTGAAAAAGCCAACGAGCTCGGAATGGACGTAATAGTAACTGACCATCACGAAGCGTCTCCGCGGGGACTGCCTAAAGCATTTGCCGTTTTAAACCCCAAACAGCCAGGGTGTGGTTATCCCAATAAAGACATTTGTGGCGCGGGCGTGGCTTTCAAATTGGTTCAGGCCCTCTGTGCTTCACTAAAAGACATAAAATCGCCGTTGAAAGCGACGTTTCCGGGGTGGGAGAAATGGCTGCTTGATATGGTGGGTGTCGCCACTCTATCCGACATGGTTCCTTTAACGGGTGAGAATCGAGCCCTTTCGTACTACGGGATTAAGGTTTTGCGTAAGTCGCCTAGAATCGGTCTCATGCGACTCTGCAGTTCTTTGCGCATAAACCAACGCCAACTGACAGAAGACGATATCGGCTTTTCCATAGGCCCGAGAATAAATGCCGCCTCAAGAATGGGGGTGCCAATGGATGCTTTTTCTTTGCTTGTGGCCGAGACGGAAGAAGAAGCGCAAGCGCACATAGACCATTTAAACGAAATAAACGACGAAAGAAAAGGCACCGTGGCCGCGATGGTGAAAGAAATGCGCCTGCGTTTGGAAAAACGGGTTAAAGAAAAAGAAAAAATGCCGGTTATTGTCATGGGAAATCCGAAGTGGAGACCATCTCTTTTGGGTTTGGCCTGCAATAAACTTATGGAGGACTATGGGAGGCCGGTTTTTCTCTGGGGCAGAAATGGCGACGAAACATTAAAGGGCTCTTGTAGAGCTCCCGCGGGAATAAATGTACTTGAAATTCTTGGGGCCGCGGAAGACGGAACTTTTACGGAATATGGCGGGCATCGCGCTTCCGGCGGGTTTACCGTCTCCGATGAGGCGGTCTACAAACTTGAAGAAAAACTTTACTCGGCCGCGGACGGACTGTCCATTTCGGACAAAACGGCAGAAAACTCCGCCGATTCCTTGCCCGAAAGTTCTGAGGCGGTTTCCTTGGAAGAAATTACCGGTGAAATGTTTTCCGTGTTGGAACGGCTTTCTCCTTTCGGTATGGGCAACGAAAAGCCGGTTTTTAAAATATCGGATGCTTACGTGAGGGCGGTTGAATTTTTCGGCAAAGAAAAACAGCATTTGAAAATAATCTTTGAAAGCGAAAAAGGCAATAGAGTATCCGCTATCTCTTTCTTCGCGCCGGAAGACAAGAGAAGCATATGTGCCAATTTGAAGATGGGCGACCATTTAAACATTTCGGCCACTTTGGAAAAGTCATTTTTCGGCTATAGAGAAGAGCTTCGCCTTAGAGTTGTTGACATATTACCGTAAAACAGTATTATAGAGAAAGATGGCTCTCGACCTTAGGGGAAAGGAAGGCGGTCGATTGAGAGTTGTTCGGTGAAGTTCTTTAGCTTCCTTGCATGTTAGGGACTTCGGACTGGGAGTAAAGAATTCACGACTCCTTCTGTTTGTTGGGGCCCGAGCGCGGTTTTTGTTGGTTACCGCGCTCGGGTTTTTTTTAATGTTATAATTTTGTGTAAATAGAGTCGTAAATAGTCGGAGCGTTTCGTGAGATAATTAGAGCGTTTTTGTGACTTTCCTCGTGGGGGGGTGGCGCTTGCCGTATTTCGCAATTCAAGAATATTATACAAGGACGAAAGAATGTTTTTAGTTGTGGCGAACAACAATGGAATTTAAATTTAAAAGAGCGGTTGTTTTTACTGATGGCGCTTCGCGGGGAAACCCTGGGCCGGGCGGGTTCGGCGCGATAATAATCGCGCCGAAGAATAATGAAGTAGGAAGTATGAATTATGAAGTTACAGAGATTGGAGGGCGGGAAGGAGATACCACCAACAATAGGATGGAACTCACCGCCGCAATCAAAGCATTGCAGGGAATAACCAATCATCAATCATCAATCACCAAAATCATCCTGTACACGGACTCGTCGTATTTGATAAATGGTATTACCAAATGGATTTACGGTTGGCAGAAAAACGGCTGGAAGACCAAAGAAAAAAAAGATGTTGAAAACAGGGACTTGTGGGAGAGTTTGGCTGAACTTAAAGAGCTCCTTGGAACTAAGAACCCTATGGAAATTGAATGGAAACATGTCGGCGGACATATCGGCGTCGCTGGCAACGAAAGGGCGGATGAAATTGCCAGTAATTTTGCCGATGGCAAGAAAGAAGTTTTGTATTCCGGCAATCTGGAAAATTATCCCGTCAAAAATATTTTGAATATAACCTCTGACCGTACGGCTAAAGAGTCAAAATCACAAAACAGAGCGCGTTCAAAAGCAAAGGCCTATTCGTATGTCAGTAAGGTTCATGGCGTTATTCAAACTCACAAAACATGGGCAGAGTGCGAATCCCGCGTCAAAGGCAGACCTGCGAAATTTAAAAAAGCGTTAAACGAAAAAGAAGAAAAGGAGATAATAAATTCATGGACAAACTTGTAGTATTATAAATAAATGCTTCTTCGCGTTTTTTACTGTTCGGTCGCGGGCTTTATCATTGGGGTTTTCTTTCGTTCTTTTGTTGACTTGGGGCCGTTTTTTGCTGTCTTTTTAGGTGCACTCGGCGCGATTTTAGGTCTGTATTTTCGTTTTGCAACCGACTTTGTCTCAACCGCTTTGAGTTACGAAACTCGCTTCCGATGGATTTCTTTTCAATTTCGAGCGAGGCGAAGCAAAAATTATGAGGCATATACAGAGTATCTGTTGAATAATTTTTGCAAAGACGTAGCCGAAATTGAAAAGAAAGACGCGGATT
>JAUYKQ010000001.1 GCA_030699905.1 bacterium | reverse complement strand
CTTTTATACACGACACGAATATACAAATAGAAGATTCGAATGACACGAATAAAATCCAATGGTTGTATTTTATTCGTGTAATTCGTACTTTACATTCGTGTCATTAGTGTCGTGTTACTTTTTTAATAAAAGGTTGATTGCTTTCGTAACTATCGGCAGTATGTCCCCGTAGAAATTAAGTTCCAAAATATCCTGAATTCTAAACCATTGAGCATCGTCAAGTCCGCCGGATGTGCCAAGTGTCAGCGGTTCAAAATCCGCCTCGGCCAGAAAATATATCACTTGCTTTCGTATTTTGCCCTCTTCGGGGTCGGAAGCAACGTATTCGTTCTCGCCAAGACGGTCTTTGAGCGTGGCTCCTATGCCCAGTTCTTCTTTTATTTTTCTTAAAGCGGCCGCCTCTATTTCCTCGCTCTCACGAACTTTTCCCTTGGAAAGAGTCCAGTGTCCGAAAATGTCGTGTACGAGAGCCAAATAAATGTCCTTGTCTTTTTTGCCGTAAACCACCGAACCGACAAGGTGTTTGATGGGCATTTTATCAAAAGGGATGTCTCTGTCCGCTTTTTTGACTCTGCTCGGCCCGTCATCTTTGCCCGGCTCCCCCATTTCTTTGTAAACAGAACCGAGAACTCCGTTTGCAAACTTCCCGCTTCTATCGCCTCCGAATGTTTTAGCGAGCTCAATGGCTTCGTTTATCGCCACTTTGGCCGGAACTTCCCCTTTGTCGGAAAACAACAGCTCGTAAAGCCCGATACGTAAAACATTCCTGTCTACTATGGAGATTTTATCTATGGGCCAGTCCGGAGCGGCTTTTGCTATTATTTCGTCAAGAATCGTCTTTTTTTCAACGATGCCTTTCAAAAGAACTTGAACAAAAGGGGCTCCTCCCATACCGGAGCCGAACTCTTTGATATTGCGCTCAAGTATTTCTATCGGCGACACTTTTGGCAGACCGGTTTTTAAAGAGACGGAACCGTTAAAATCCCACTCAAAGAGTGTTTGTAGAATGATTGATCTTGCAAGGTGCCTGTTAGCCATAAATCTACAATGCGAACCTGCGAATTATCATGCGAATACTACGGAAATCTATAATGCGAACCTGCGAACTATGCGAATACTACGAACAAGAAGAGGGCTTTCGTAGTATTTGCATTATACCTTAGATTTTTGTTTTTCCTTCTTTTTCTTTGCCTTTTTGTCAATTTCGGCTTGTACGTCAATAATCTGTTTACCGCGGTATTTACCGCAATTCAGGCAGACCGCGTGACGTATCTTTGGCATTTTGCAATCGGAACAAAGACCGGTTCTCACCGATTCAAGAGAGTGATGGGAACGTCTGCTCCGGCTCTGTCCCCTCGTATGTCGCATTCTAACTACCATGATTTATACAATATACATTATATGGTTTATAAAGACAAGCCGTTGATTCATGGAACATGTAACACGAAACATATAACATTTTCGATGTGTAAAGAAAAAAATTATTCTTCTCTTGTGTTTTATGTTGCATGTTCCATGTTCCATGCTGTCTTACTCCCTTTCAGAAAACTTCTCCTGTGCAGTTTGCAAAGGCCGTGTTTTCCGATCGCCTCATAATGCGCCCTCGTCCCATAACCTTTATGTTTTTCAAAACCGAAATCGGGAAATTTTTGTGAAAATTTTGTCATGTACCGGTCGCGCGTAACCTTGGCCGCGATGCTTGCCAAAGTTATGATAAATTCTTTTTCGTCTCCTTTTATTATGGTTTTCTGATTGGTGAAATTTCGCGGGGCAAAAAGAGCTCCGTCAAGAAGAACACGGCAACGTTCAGGCGAGGACGGAAGCTTTTTTAGGGCCTTCGCCATGGCTTTTCTCACCGCCCAAGACAGGCCTTTTTTATCTATAATATTTTGGCCGACTAATGAAACATGAAAATCAAGCACGCCTTCTTTTTTTGCCAGGGTCATGCGTTTAAACCACAATTCCCTTAAGGCGCCAGTCAGTTTTTTGGAATCTTTTCCAAAGGGATAATCGGAAAATTTTCGCCCAAGCTTGGCCGAAAACTTGCGGGGTACAAAGCAGATACCGACGGCCACCGGCCCGGCGATCGGACCGCGCCCCGCTTCATCCACTCCGACAAGATGTATATGGTTCATACGGAAAACAAATTTGAATAGCGTTGGTTTTTTCAATCCTAACCGTTTTGATATTTACTTAAACGGCTTTTACTCGTCCACTCCGATACCTTGCGCGATACCTCGCGCGTAATGCTCTCTGATTTCGGCGATACCGACGGCGCTATTTATTACCACAACATCAGTTATGTATCCTCTAAACTTATATGTCCCGGCGGAATTCCATTGGCCGATGTAAAAATCATTAGAACTGGGTGGGACTGCTCCTGAATATTGTGGTGAGGTAGCGTCAATTTTACCATCCAAATATATCTTAATATACCCGGTTTCGTCGTAGGTTAGAGCTACATGATGCCATTGATTTAGAGATACGACAGAATTTCCCTGTAAGGTCTTTTGCGTTCCTCCACCTACGCTTCCAAGATTTGTGAAAAGGCGCCCACTTTCCCTAATACAAAAATAAGGCAGATACTGCCCCATAAACATATTATAGCTTTGGCCAGCCACAACAGTCGGCTTTATCCATGCCATGTACGTAAACCCACCGGGTCCTATGGCCATAGAGGACTTGTACGGAACTCTCACAAAAGAAGACCCGTTGAAAAAGAGCGAGCGCGTCTTGCCTGAATGAGGAACATCCGTGCTCCATGTCGCTCCGGTAATAGTGCCGTTGTTATTATAGCCACTTATATCACCGAGGGAAGTTCCGCTTCCCTCGCTAAAATTATAGGTTCCAACGGCATTCGCGCCGTAGGCGCGGTACAATTGCGAGCCGAACTGAAGTCCCGCCGCGATCCGTGCCTTCTCCCTCGCGCTATTTAATGACGCGAAAACCACAGACGAAAGAAGTCCGATGATGGAGATGACGACGAGGAGTTCAATGAGAGTGAACCCCGTTAGAAAATTGACATCTTTTCCTTTGTGAAAACCGAACCACTGCAAACGACGCGTGTTTTCTTCACGCGATATCTTCTCTTTGTTTTCTAACGGGGTAAATCCTCTTTTCATACGTTTATCCTGTTCCTAAATGTTCCATGTTACAAGTTACATGTTCTATGTTCCAAAACATAAATTCACTTCAAAATCCCAATATCAATGTCAAACCTTTCTTTCAAAGCTTTCTTTATCTGCTTCAACTCCTCTTTCATCAAAATCATCTCCTCTTCCCTATCGGTAAGGCGTTTTAGGAATTTATCCAAAGTGTCAGTGAGCTCCTTATAGGACTCTTCCATCCTATCAAGACGCTGATTCATTTCCCGTGTCGTCATTTCCAAATTATTAAGCCGGCCATCCATCTGATCAAGCCGGCCATCAATATGGTCAAGCCGGCTATCCATATGGTCAAGCCGGCCATCTATCTGATCAAGTCGGCCATCCATGCCATTTATCTGCTTCTGCACGGCAGTAAAGCCCTTATTCACGGCTTTAGCCATGTCATCTATAGTCACGGCTAATTTCTTCACGTCTTTTCCCAGCCCTTCAATTGTTGTTATATTTTTATCCTTCTTTTTCATGATATTTTATATTCTTTATCTCATTTTACCACCCGCAAAAGCAAGCGCAAGGAAAGGACGTAGTGTTGAAAACGCAGAGCAAAAAAGTCCCCTCAAAGCGACCTCTTTTTTTTCATCTGTCATCTATCTTTTGTATTTCTTCTCCCCGATTCTGAATGTTCCCCGTTACACGCTTCACGTTACACGTTTCTTGTTCCCCTCCTTATAGTATACTACACCCATGTCGGAATTTATCCATCTTCACGTCCACAGCCATTATTCCCTTCTTTCCGGCCTTCCGAAAATTCCGGAACTTGTGAAATCGGCCGAAGAAAAAGGCATGAAGGCCCTTGCTCTTACGGATAACGGCAACCTCTACGGCGCCATAGAATTCTACAAAGAATGCAAAAAACACGGAATAAAACCGCTCATAGGCATTGACGGATTTATGGCCGCGAGAACCCGTCACGACAAGCAAGCCGGCATAGACAACCGCCGAACTCGTATTTTGCTCCTTGCAAAAAGTGAAAAAGGATACAAAAATCTTTTGAAACTCGTTACCGAATCGCATCTTGACGGTTTTTATTACAAACCGCGCGTTGACCGAGAACTTTTGGAAAAATACAGCGAAGACATTGTGGCTATTTCTCCATCTTTCAGCTCGGAAATTCTAAACGCTTTAAAAATGGGCGACGCGGAAAAAGCGTCCGAGATTGCTCTTTGGTACAAGAAAACTTTTGGCGAGGGAAACTTTTTTTTGGAAATTACCCACCATCCTGAAATTGAAGGACACGAGGAAGCGATGGAGAAACTGGTTGCTTTTTCAAAATCGTCAAATGTCCCTCTTGTAGCCGCCCACGACGTTTACTATCTGAAACCGGAAGACCGCAAAGCCCGAGAAACATTGACTCTGGTCATGAGCGACAGAGAACTGTCCGAAAGAGGGTCTCTCGGCGCCGACTTCTCCTTTATAGACGGCCCCACGGCGGAAAAATATTTCAAAGACACTCCGGAGGCCATTGTCAGCGCGAATAAAATTGCTGAAATGTGCAATGTTGAGCTTTCTCTCGGCAAATGGCTTTTCCCCGACTTTATCGTAGAGTCGGGACTTTCCCACGACGAAGAACTGAAAAAAATCGTACTTAACGGGATGCATCGAAGAGTGATAAAAGAAACACCTGAAGTCAAAGCGCGTGTTGAATACGAACTTTCCATTATAAAAACCAAGGGTTATGCTCCTTATTTTTTGGTAGTAGGAGATCTTTTAAGAGAAGCGCACGAACGCGGAATTTTGACCACCATCCGAGGTTCGGTGGCCGGTTCCATGGTTACTTATCTTGCCGGTATTACAAACGTAAACCCGTTGGAATATAAAATACCGTTTGAGCGTTTCCTAAATCCGGAGCGCCCTACCGCTCCGGATATAGACATGGATTATGCCGATAACCGCCGTGACGAAATGATAGAGTACGCCCGCCAAAAATACGGCTCGGACAAAGTGGCTCAAATAGGCACATTCGGCACCATGATGGCTCGTGGCAGTGTGCGCGACGTCGCCAGAGCTCTCGGCCACGAATATTCAGTCGGAGACCGTATCGCCAAGCTCATTCCCATGGGCTCGCAAGGTTTCCCCATGACCATAGAAAAAGCCATGGAAATGGTTTCCGAACTCGCGGAAATTTACAAAAAAGAGCCGGTAGCAAAAGAAATAATAGACACGGCAAAAAAAATAGAAGGATGCGCTCGTCATATGGGGGTTCATGCCGCTGGAGTTGTCATTTCTCCCATTCCTCTTACCGAAGTGACCCCTCTTCAGCTTGACCCCAAAGGCGAAGGAAAAGTCATCACCCAGTACGATATGTATTCAATAGACGAAGAAAATGCCGGACTGCTAAAATTTGACTTTCTTGGAATAAAAAACTTGTCTATTCTTGCACAAGCGGTGGAACTGGCTAAACAACACGAAGGCGCGGAAATAGACATAGAAAACGTGCCCATTGATGACAGAAAAACTTTTGAGATTCTTGCCAAGGGAGAGACGGTCGGTCTCTTTCAGCTAAACGGCTCCGGCATGACAAAATTCTTGAAAGACCTGAAGCCGTCGCGAATTCATGATATAAACGCCATGGTCGCTCTTTACCGTCCGGGGCCGATGGAGTCAATTCCGCAATATATAAAATGCAAGCACAATCCGGAACTTGTGAAATATCTGGACCCTCGGCTAAAGGAAATTTTGGAACAGTCATACGGTGTCATCACTTATCAAGATGACGTCCTTATGATTGCCATCAAACTTGCCGGCCTTTCCTGGCTTGAAGCCGACAAACTGCGCAAAGCCATGGGCAAAAAAATTCCAAAGGAAATGGAAGCTCAAAAGAAAAAACTTATTGACGGATTTATAAACTTCGGAAAACTCACTCCGGAAAAATCCGAACGCCTATGGAAACTCATAGAACCGTTCGCCGCCTACGGCTTTAACAAGGCCCATGCCGCAAGCTATGGAAAAGTCGCCTATCAGACGGCATATATGAAGGCCAACTTCCCCGCCATATATATGTCGGCGGTTTTGACGGCCGATTCTGGAGAGGTTGAAAAAATCGGCGAAATCATCGCCGAATGCGACAGGATGGGAATACCGGTGTTGCCACCGGATATCAATGAAAGCTATTCTGATTTCACTGTAGTGAAATCAGAAGATTCAAGATTTAAGATTCAAGATTCAGGAGAAGAAAGCCCTGAACCCTCTGACCGTATTCGCTTTGGACTGACCACAATTAAAAACTTTGGAGAAGGAATCGCAAACACGATTATCAAAGAGCGGGAGGAAAATGGAAAATTCAAGTCGCTCGGCGACTTTCTGTCGCGAATAAACGACCGTAATTTAAATAAAAAATCAATTGAAGCTCTGGTGAAAGCCGGCGCCTTGGATGCTTTTTTTGACCGCGGTGTAATGCTTGGAAACTTGGATAAAATTCTGGCATTCAACAAGGAGAGTTCTAAAAATGACGGAAGTCAAGATTCGCTTTTCGGAGCGCTTTCAGGCGGAGTTCCTGAAGACATTCGTCTTGACGATGTCCCCAAAGCGACGCAGAGTGAGAAATTGGCCTGGGAGAAAGAACTTTTGGGACTTTACATTTCCGGCCATCCGCTTGATAAATACCGCGCCGTTTTGGAAAAAAGAGAAGATAACATCAAGAAAATAAAAGAGGAAGCCAAAGAAGGAATGATGGTGGTTTTGGGCGGGCTTGTGGAAGAATTGAAACCGATAATAACTAAAAAAAACCAAGCAATGGCTTTTATGCGTCTTGCGGACTTTACCGGCGCCATTGAGGTGGTTGTTTTCCCGAAAGTTTTTGCCGAATTTAAAAAATTTTTGGAGCCGGAAAAATGCGTGGCCATAAAGGGCAAGGTCTCAAACAGAAACGACGAAATCAGTATCTTAGCGGAAAAAGTCAAAGAACTGACTTGAGGCCTGTTGATAACAGTCCTTTTTGCTGTTAGTATTACCATATATATGGAAGAGGCAGAAAACACTTTAAAAGACAGGGACCATAAAAAACTCGGAAAAGAACTCGGCCTTTTTTACATTGACGAGGAAGTCGGAAAAGGCCTCCCCATGTGGCTTCCAAAAGGCGCCACTTTGCGACGTATAATAGAGCGTTTTGTAGTTGACGAGGAAATCAAACGGGGATATTCACATGTCTGTACTCCCGATATCGCCAAACTCTCACTTTACGAAAAATCCGGACATTATCCTTATTACAAGGATTCAATGTACGCTCCAATTGAAATTGACGAAGACAAATTTATGCTTCGTCCGATGACATGCCCGCATCATTTTCAGATGTACCTTTCAAAACCCAGAAGCTACCGTGAGCTTCCCATGCGCATAGCCGAGCTCGCCAAACTTTACAGATACGAACAATCTGGAGAACTCATGGGGCTTCAAAGAACAAGGGGTTTTTGCCTCGCTGACGCTCATATCATATGCGCCGATGAAGTTCAGGCGGCTCTTGAAATAGAGAAAGCGCTTGAGCTTATAGAATACATGGCTGGTGTTTTTGGATTGGAAAACGGCAAAAATTACCACTTCCGCCTCTCGCTTAGAAGTAAAGAGAGCAACAGGAATTATTATGACGATGACAGTGGCTGGGATAGAAGTGAAGCACTGCTTAGAGACGTCCTGAATAAAAGGGGTAGCGATTTTGTTGAAGCGAAAAATGAAGCAGCTTTTTACGGACCGAAAATTGATATTCAGATGAAAAACGTGAACGGCAAAGAAGACACCGCTTTTACCGTTCAATACGACTTGTGTATGCCCAAAAGATTCGGTTTAAACTACACCGCCGAAGACGGAAAAGAAAGACAAGCAGTGGTAGTACATCGTTCTTCAATTGGAGCCATAGAAAGAGCCGTCGCCTTTCTTATTGAACACTTCGCCGGCGCCTTCCCTTTTTGGCTCTCGCCCGTGCAGGTAAAAGTCCTGCCGGTATCCGAAAAACAATTTGAATATGCCAAAAAAGTTTTTGACGAGTTGAAATCAGCCGATATACGAGCGGAGCTTGACGATTCAAGCGAAGGACTTGGCAAAAAAGTCCGTGGAGCGAAAGTGGAGAAAGTGCCGTATTGGATCGTAGTCGGTGAAAAAGAATCTTCCGGCCAAACGGTTACTTTAGAGTCGCGTCAGGGAGAAAAAAAGGAAATTTTACTTTCGGAACTTACAGAACATCTGAAAAATATTTAAACTGCTTCTGTTCTGTTTATGTATCTTATATATCCAACGTCGCCTTGGTGGCATTGGTCTGGATAAACGACTTGCGCGCCGGAACATCCGTCCCCATAAGAACGTCAAACACCTTATCGGCCTCTGTGCCGTCTTCTATGCTCACTTGCTTTAGAATTCGCTTTGATGGGTCCATAGTGGTTTCCCAAAGCTCTTCCGGATTCATTTCTCCGAGACCTTTGTACCTTTGCACCTGTATTTTCTGCGTTTTGCCTTTTGAGGCCGGTGCGTCTTCCTCCCCTTCTTGCGTTTCCTCGTTGTCGGTTGCCGGTTGTTGACCGTCATCTCCTTCCGACTCCGCCTCTTCTTTCATTTCAATTCCCTCTTTTTTATAAAACCGATTTTTCTCTTCTTCGGTATAAAAATAATAAGCGTCTTTCCCTCTTTTAATTTTATAAAGAGGTGGCTGGGCAATGTAAATGTATCCACCTTCAATAAGCGGTTTGAAATATCGGTAAAAAAGAGTGAGAAGCAGAGTGCGTATATGTCCTCCGTCCGTATCGGCATCCGTGGCAATTATAATTTTGTGATAGCGAAGTTTTGATACGTCAAAAGTGTCTCCTATTGCCGTGCCTAAAGCTATTACCAAAGCTTTTATCTCGGCAAAGCCCAAAATCCTGTCCAGACGCGCCCTTTCCACGTTTAAGATTTTACCCTTAAGAGGCAATACTGCTTGAGTCCTTCTATCCCTTCCCATTTTTCCGCTACCACCGGCCGAATCTCCCTCCACTATAAAGAGCTCGGACTCCGATGCATTTTTCGTCTCGCAGTCGGCCAGTTTGCCGGGGAGCGTCATTCCTTCAAGCGCCCCTTTGCGAAGGACGCTGTCTTTTGCCGCCTTGGCCGCTTTTCGCGCCTTGAGAGCCAAGAGCGACTTCTGTACCATTGCCTTGGCTTCATCGGGATTTTCTTCCAGAAACTCCGAAAAGGCCTCTCCAAAAACAGTTGCCACCGCGCCTTGGGCCTCCACACTTCCGAGCTTGGCTTTGGTTTGACCTTCAAATTGAATTTCCCGAAGTTTTACGGAAATCACCACGGTCAACCCTTCAAGCACGTCTTCGCCTGTAAAATTTTCTTCGCTTTCTTTTACTATATTGTTTTTGCGGGCATAGGTGTTTAAAGTGCGAGTCAAAGCGGTTTTAAAACCGGTTATATGCGTGCCTCCCTCCGGATTGTAAATATTGTTGGCAAAAGCGAGAATACGGGACGACATGTCATCAACGTACTGCATGGCCACTTCAACCGACTCAACTCCATCGCCGGGTTTTTCAACATAAAAAACTTTTTTGTGAATCGGTTTGAAAAGCTCGTTATAGAATTTGATAAGAGAAACCAATCCGCCTTCAAAATAAAACGACTGTGATGGCATGTCCAATCCAAGCTCGTGAAAATAAAACACGTCGTCTCCGTCTGACCCCTTAGCCCCTTCTCGGGCGTCTATTACGGAAATGTTAAGACCTCTGACCAGATAGGCCTGCTGACGCATATGACCTACTATTCTTTCAAAACTGAATTTGATTTCTTTAAAAATTTCTTCATCCGGTTCAAAAGTTACTATGGTGCCATGAAGCTTTGACGAGCCGATCTTTTTGACCGCCGCCTTTTTCTTGCCCCTTGAATACTCCTGCATGTATATACCGCCATCTCTGTGCACAATCACTCTCATATAAACAGAAAGAGCGTTTACAACAGAGGCGCCTACTCCATGGAGACCTCCGGAGACCTTGTATCCTTCTCCTCCAAATTTACCTCCCGCGTGAAGCGTCGTCATGATCGTCTCCAGAGCGGAAACTTTCGTTTGTTTATGAGTGTCTACGGGGATACCGCGCCCATTGTCTGTTACCCGAATGCGATTGCCCGGCAAAAAAACGATTTCTACATCATTGGCATAGCCACCCATCGCTTCGTCGCGTGAGTTATCAAATATTTCAGTTATAAGGTGATGAAGTCCGTCGGGCCCTGTCGTGCCGATATACATACCCGGGCGTTTCCGTACCGGCTCTAACCCTTCCAAAACCTGAATGTCCTGCGCGCTGTAATGATGCCCTGAGCCATTTTTTGCCGTCTTTTTATCGTCTTTTGTTGCCATATTTGAAATCAAAAAATGCCTTTTATAAGCACTTTTTCACACAGTTATTATACCAAAAAGACGCTTTAAAAGAAAGCTCTATTGGGGATGACTCTGTATCTTAAAACGGCTAAATTAAATTTAGCCGTTTTTTATTGTGTAGAACACGCCACGTCCTCTTTCCCCCACTTGTTCAACCTTTCCCTCCGCCTCCAGCTCGCTTAAGTAGTTGGTTGCTGTCGCGTCCGAAACTCCAAGCAGTTTCTCCACATCATCATTTTGTATTTCCGATTTCTCGGAAAAAAGTCGCATTATCCTTTCTTTCCTATCCTCCTTGCCCGCCGTAGCTTTATGTAAAGGCGCGGCCTTGCCCGCCGAAATTTCGGAAGCAGTGTCGTCTTTCCCATCTGCCCTGCGTAACTTGCCAATCCAAATTCCGAGCGCCACCCCCACGATAAATATTAGTATCTTTTCCATAAGTTTATTTTACAACCCTATCCCCAAAATTTCCACCTCAATTTCAATCAATTCTGATGTCAAACACCCATGCCCGACTCGCCCAAATTATTAGACCACAAAAATCGCCCCAAAAACGTGGTGGCCACGATTTCTTACGCCAAAATCGCCGGGAACATATCAACCGTCTCCAATAAATCTTCATTAGAATATTTCGGCCGATAAATCTTTTTCCAACCCGTGGTCCAAAACGGTTCATTGGATGGTCGGATCCTCCTCATCCAGTCCGCTCTTGATGAAATATGTCCAGTTTCCGGATCCCGTCTGGTGTAATGCAGAATCTCGCAATTATTGACTCTGTGCTCGGTCTTTTTTGAGTGATAGAACTGCTTGAATTTCTGCTGTGACATGCGCTCAATAAGAACACGGAAAGCCCTCATCACTTCTCCATGGCAAACTATTATGACTCGCATATCACTGCATTCGCGATGGAGAGTGAAAAGGACTCTGTCTAGCCTCAAGCAAAGTTCCGCGAAAGATTCTCCGTTCGGCGGTTTCCAAAAGAACGGTTCGGTGTTATACATTCGCAGTGCTTTTCCGTATTTTTCCATACGCTCATTTTCGGGACACTGTTCCAGATCTCCCCAATCTCTCTCGGTAAGGTAAAAATTGCGATACCATATCGCCTCGGGCAACCCCAAAAGAGCGGCAGTTTCCATAGCCCTCGCATATTCGGAAGTTATGAATCGGTCAAAAACCATCCCATTTTCATCTTTGGGAAATTCCTCGGCAAGCCATTTGCCGGCAAGCGCCGCCTGTTTTCGACCCTTTTCAGAAAGCCTAAAACTTCTTGTGTGCCGACCGCTAAGAAGTTCGTAACCGCTGTTATCACCCTTTTCGCTTCGGCGCTTGGCGGCATTACCCTCTGATTGGCCGTGCCTTATCAAAACAAGATCAATTGGAAGAGACATGGTCACATACTACCACAACATCAATTTAATCTACAAAAGTAGAAATTTTATATATGGATTAAACCAAACGCAGTAAACAATTTGAGAAAATAAAAAAAACCGATTGATCGCTTCCGGAGGGGCGGCAGATCCCTCATCGTTCTTACCCGAAGGCAACTTGGCAGCAAGCCTTTCTGCTCTTCGGAAGCGGTCAACAAGTTCTTTAACTAAAATCATAACGAAACCGAGTGAAGAAGTCAAGAAATCTACAAAAGTAGAAATTTTATATATGGATTAAACTCCGTTGTATGAGTAAAAATTTAAGCAGCCACGATTTTCACGATTTTTCAGTTTTTTAAGGATGTTGTTGGGTGGTTAGTGGTGTATGGAATAGGAATGGAAAAGGGTCGAAGCGCAGTTAATTTGAAGATGGTCATAATATTATCCTGCTTCCAAAAAGACCGCAGCTTTTTTATATTTCTCAATACGCCCAAGATCTTTTTCAGAAGGATTTGGTATTCTGTCAATCTGCATATTGTCTCTGAGGTCCAATATCTTTATATGTCGCGCCAACTCATTTGTTCTTACTTTTTCAATAAAATCCTCGTATGTATCTTCACTCCTACGAGTCAGAAGGTTGATCGCTTTGATTATGGAATCAGAAAATCCGGCCGTTCGTAAACCGTCTAGTGTAACATCGCTGTCCTCCACCACATCGTGAAGCAACGCCACGATTTGCTCTTCTTCTGTTTTTGCTTCAACCAAAAGTCGAAGAGGGTGCAGAATGTATGCTTTCCCTGCTTTATCCACTTGTCCTCTATGAGCATCCAATGCTATCTCCAATGCTTTTTCTATCTGTATGTGG
Source organism: bacterium (assembly GCA_030699905.1). Lineage (NCBI taxonomy): Bacteria > bacterium. The sequence goes on along the minus strand of JAUYKQ010000001.1, from coordinate 40,365 downwards.
TTATGTAATTTCATATACCCTCTAAAATTTAGCGATTTCCCCTGCATTAGCTCAACAAGGCGGTGATTGACGGCGATGATTTATCCCCGCCTATAATTCCGAAATCCCAGAAACAATCTTATCTGTGTTATTTTTCTCCGCAAGAAAGAAATGATGTTTACCGCCACTCAATTTTGCCCATTTCTCTCCCAAGGCTCTTTTATAATCTGTGTCTTCCCCTGTCGCTAAATGCGCGCCCTTATATTCAATCACGATAAGATCATTGTTTTTAGTTTTTAGCAAAAAATCCGGACGGAATTTGTCTTTTTTCCACCCCTGTATTCCAAACCCTCCATTTTCAGGATTACGCAACCACCACTTTACATTTGGTAACGCGTCAACTTTCTTTGCAAACTGCAATTCCTCCCTGTTTATATCAGCCACCTTCTCGTACGCATGTCGTTCAAACGGCTCTTTTGATGTGGCAGTAAGCGTCATTTCATCGCCAAACTCAAAGCCCTCTCCGTCTGTTTGTAATAACCCTCGCTTCTCTAACTCCCCAAACCGCTTTTGTGTCGCTTTATTTACAGCCGAATCAATCACCCTCTCCACCACATCCTTAAGCGAGTAACACGCGGGGCCCAATTTCTCTACTGGATATCTCTGTAACAAAGAAGCGAAAAGCCGATTCAAGAAATCACTAATCTCTTTCATTGCAATATATTCTCTATGCACGCGGAAACGAAGCCATGAAAGCAATCCTTCTTTTGTATTTATATCAGCGTGATACATAATCGCATAATTTCCCCCTTTTTCTTTCACCAGTTGTCCTCCGTGTCTTACATCTATACGCACAATTTCATTATTTTCTTTCGGCAATTCAAAACCGATTTCGGTTGAAAGACCCTGAAGAAGTTTTTGTTCGCTTATCAAGTCCGCCACATAATCAATCTTCCGCACCTTGCCTGATTCGTCCTTTATATTGATATATGAAATAGCTATTTTCTCTTTAACCAACTTTTTATATGTTTTCGGCTCAACATTTACACCACCACCGACAATAGAGATATCCTCATACCCATTTTTCTTAAGAGCGGAAATAACATTTTCAGCTGTTTGGGTAAAATTGCTTGTTGAAGCAAATATATACGCCTGATTAAGTTCCTTGCTTTTGTGCTCTTTTACATACGGCAAACGCATAATTCTGCCGATTGTCTGCTCTACGGAAACAGCCGCGCCCAAGTTTGAAACGGAAACAAGAATATATGCAAAAGGGCAATCCCACCCTTCGCGCAGAGCATTGACTGTAATAATATAGCGAATCGGACATTTATCATCCGCTAATGTTTCAGCATCTGGCAAGTTATTCTTTGTCGCTGTCTTCACAACAATCTCATCCTCTGAAATCTTTGCGTCGTTGACCAAAAACTTTTTTATCTGCTCCACAAAGACCCTTTTTTCGCTTTCTTTTTCCTGCTCTGCCTGAATAAGCATTATCGGCCGTATATATCCGGTCTGATTCTTATCGGATATTGTCTCAAGCTCTTTTCGCTTCTTGATACCCGCATAAATCGCTTCCTGCCACGGCGAAACAGGATGCAAAAGTATCGGCATCTTTATCATCTTCTGCTCTTTCAAAGCTTGCGCCCCGATTTCTACAAGCACATTACTGCTTTTTCTCGGCGTTGCCGTAAACTCCAAGACAAAAGATGGATTAAGGACTTCCAACATTTGAAGCGACAGTTCGGTATCTATATTATGCCCCTCATCAACAATAGTAAGCGGATTATGCAGACGAATGACGTTTGCAAGAGAGTTTATAATTTCCTTGTTCTTGTCTTTTTCCAAAAATTCTTTCGCTTCTTCAGGCAATTCTTCAAAATGCTCCAGCAACGCGCCGTTATTTTGAAAGACCTTAAGCGTGTCCCGTGCTTCTCTGCGGAATGCGCCTAAAGTGGAGATAACAATACAAACATTTTCCGATAAGTCCCCTTTTCTAATTTGTTTCGCTTCCGTTATATCAAATACTCTGACTTTGTTGTCAAAATTACTGTCAAGCGATTTACGGAAAGCGTGATTGCGATTTTTAAGAGCTTTAAGCGTTTGCGTCCGGATAGAGTCGGAAGGCACAAACCACATAACCAGGCCTCTGCTGGCCCGCTCTTTCAAAAATGTCTCAAAAAGCACACTGACTGAATGTGAGGCGATAAGCGTCTTCCCGCCGCCGGTTGGAACTTTAAGACACACGATTGGCGCGTTGTTTTCTGGAGAAAAGCGGTGATATCCTTTTTCCGGTTGGAACTTCATCCAAGCGAAAGCCGCGCCGTCTTCCGGTGGATGTTTTCTGCACTCTGTGGCATACTCGTGCAGTTTATTCAGACATTCTGTTTGGTATTTCTTGAGTTGCATAATTTTCAACGTCTAAAACTTAATGCTTTAACGATACGGCCCGCTTCATCTTCCATCTTGTCCAAAAAAGTTGCGAGGTAGTTTATATCTACAACATCTATCAAAAAATAGTCCCCTCTGTAATCAACTTCTAAAAGAAAAGCTGGGTCCATCTTTTCAACAGAAAATTGAATCTGCTCATCAAATGTTATTCTAGTCAGTTTCTCAAAATTGTCACAGACAATAATAGGGTATTGTATAATTCTTGAATTAACCTCAGATCGTCCGTTAAATTCATGGAAAATGGGCTTCTTGATATCTGAACGATAAGAAAGGAGTGCATGCAAACACTGACTAATTGCCTTGTAGATAACATCTTCCTTATTAGTGTTAGCGGAGAACAACTTTGCTACAAGGCCTCCGTTATCTATGTAGTGAAAATCAGTAGGTAAGATATCCCCACTTCTTTTATCAGCCAAAACAAGTTCAGATTCCCTTTCTAGACTTGAAACCGCTCTGCTCTTATTGATCTTATTAAACAAAAAAACGATTTCCTGTTTTATGTATTTACATTCAATAAACAATTGCATATTCACTTGCGCCGTTGAATGACTGGGTCTGTCTGCCGAACAAAACTGCCTTTCTGCAATCAGGTCCATCTCTCTGATATTCTCCCCTATATGATCGTAATAATAAGGGCTTACCAAAAATGGCCACAATCGTTTTTCTAAGGCTTTCATTGTTTTATAGTGGGTTATCATACCACTATCCTCAACTAGTTTTTTTAGATCAGCAGACATAATTAATATACTCTCACCTGATATGGTATCTGTTTAAAAACAATATTGTACTGCCCCAAGGTCTCCTCGCCTAAAAGACACTTGTCCGCATAAATGACCTTTCTTTCTTCGTTCTTTTTTATTCCTTTTAACGCGCTACGACTCAAGATATTTTCACCTTTTTGCCTAAACAGCAGATAATATTCTGTGCCGTTATACTCTCCGATACAATTTCCTTTGATTTTCTTTTTATCAATATTTGAAAGCGTTTCGGTAAAATAGATATAGCTCGCCATCTCTTCAAATGATACTTTGTCATTTATATTTCCATCCGCCCTGAAAAGCGGCTCACCGAGCTCTACGTATTCAAAGTCGCCACCACCTATTTTTTTAGCAACTCGTCGCACTCTCTCCTGTGTGATTTCCCGCGCGATTTTCTTTTCCATTTCAACCAATATAAACTTTCGGTTGCTGTCTTTTTCTTCCTCATTCATCTCTAATACAGCTTGAGCCGTTGTCCCTGAACCAGCAAAAGAATCTAAGATAATATCATCTTTCCTCGTAGCTATTTGTAAAATCCTTTTAATCAGTCTTGTCGGTTTCGGGGTTTGAAATGGAGATTCTGATTTTAAGATATTCTTGATTTCCTGCTTTGCTTCTTGATTATGACCAACCTCAGTATGAAGCCAAATTGTTAATGGAACTAAACCCTCTTGAACTTCAGTTAAAAATCTTTTAAGGCGAGGGACATTTGACCCATTTTCCCCAAACCAAATACGACTATCCTTGACCAGTTCCGTGAATTTTTCTTTTGAAAATCTCCAGCAATATCCCTTTGGAGGATTAACAACCCTCCCGGAAGGGGTGGTTATTGGGTAATCTGTGCTCGGTGTATATGTTTTGACTGACATATCCCCTGAAGTCCATACCCCCCTAGTATCATTATCTGGATTAGAGTAACGTGCATTCATTTCGTCATTTCTAGGTTGTAGATTTCTTTTCCATCCATCTTCGATTCCATTGTAATTTTTCTTTTTTGCATAGCACACTATAAAATCATGGTTATCAGAAAAATACCTGGCATCATTTTGAGGTGAAAACTTTTTCTGCCAAATAATATTCGCCACAAAATTCTCCGTTCCAAAGATATCATCCATTATCATTTTCAAGTTGCAATGCTCGTTATCATCAATGGAAATAAAAATTACTCCATCTTCACGGAGAAGCTGATGCAACAATTTCAGCCGCGGATACATCATACATAGCCATTTATCATGTCGCTCTAAATCCTCCCCTTCTTGCCCAACAGTTTTCTTTAACCATTTTTGAATAGCTGGCGAATTAACCTTATCGTTATAAACCCATTTTTCATTTCCAGTATTATATGGTGGGTCAATGTAAACACACTTAACTTGTCCGTAATAGAAAGGTAGGAGCGCTTTAAGCGCCTCCAGATTATCCCCCTCCACGATTAGGTTTTCACTTCTCTCTCCCAGCGACAGCCCCTTGTTTTTCTTGAGTAGCCTAAAAGGCACATCCTTATCGTGATTTACTACCTTATCTTTTCCTATCCAAGTAAATAGGGGCATATTATTTTACTGATTTAATTAACTCACCCATATCAGAAATATTAATTTTCTTGTCTTTTTGTAAATATCCACTTTCCTGATTAGAATAAATTGTTTTGGCGATTTCTCTAATAATGAAATCGCGTGTTTCAGAGTTCCTTGTATTCGCAATCAAAATCTCAAAAGATTGAAGGGAGTTTTGTCTATGTAAATTCAAATTGTAAAGATTCATATTTATGTTGAAACTCTTGAGACTTTCTTTCACTATAATTGAGGCCAGTCCTATTAATGTTAGACGAAATATCGTATTGACCACAACGTATTTAGTTTCAAATCCATTCTCTGCAATCAGCTCCAGCAGGTGATCAAAAAGCCAATTAGTAAAAAATAGCAGAGCCAATAATGATAGAATAAATATAAACAAGCTTATAAAGGCCGTGATCTTATTCTTTGTTGCCTGATCCGAAAAAATCTCCCCATATTTTGCAACTAATTTGTCTACAGTAAAATTTTCTGCTTCCTGTTTTATTCGATTAGCCTCTCTCACAGCACCATTAGCTTTTGCTATATTAGCATCAAATTCAGATATCTTTTGTTTTACTTTGTTATCAAAATTCTCCAATTTAGAGGTGAATTGATTATCAATTTGAGTAAGTTTATTTTGTGTGCTTAATATTGTTTCCTGTATTTTAGTGTCGTTAAACTTCAGATGTGTAATTAAGGGGAGCAATTTTTCATTAGATAAACTATGTAATGCTCTAATCTTTTTCAAAATATTTGTTCTCTTTGCGCGCGTCTGCTCATGACTCTCATTTGGATCCACAGAAAAAGTCTTAACAAGATTAATCAGTTCGGTTAGCTTATTAAAAATGTCCACTATTGACGGTTTTTCTATATCCTTATCCAAGGAGTTTTCCCTTCCCTCAAAGAAAAGAAGATAGCTCTTAATTCTCTCTAAATTCGGGATGATTGCATTGAAGTTCAAATCTACCCCTAATTCTTGTCGATTAAGAGTTCCAATATCAACTTCTTTCAATTTTTTATAATCAAACATATATCTTAAATGAGATCATTTCTATACTTAACATCCTTGCAACCTTCTGCGTACTTTCTAAAAGGTTATTCTGTTTATTCTCTATTCCTACTCCGCCGATATTTTGACATTGATAACCGGACAGTATTTACTGAAAAGTCGCCAGGCTCCTTTATGATCCACATGATTACAAGCTCGACCGGCGATGATGCTTGGGGAGACATTTGCAGATTGAGCTGATTCGTTAAGCCACAGTGAAGAATTGGCACGCAGATGATCCGCCGCGCTCCACAATCTCTGTTCCAGTTTTTTGATATCCTCGGGCATTGTTTTGCTTTATATTTTTATTTATACGACATTCCGCCGCGATGGCCGATTTCCAATACGTTTACAATTTTTTCTTTCTTATCAAATTCATAAATTATCCTGTACGGCCATACTCTCACCTTTCTTTTCCCTTTTAATTCTCCTGTCATTGGAATACCTGCAAGCGGATTTTTAGCGATTATTCTTAACACTTCAATAATCCTATCTCTCCACGGCAGTGGAATTTTTTTCAACTCCTTCTTGGCGTTATTTGCTATGTATACACTATACGGCATGTTATTTTTTCTTTTTAATATGCCGGGTGTTTTTGGTTGGCTGATAATTTTTTCCTCCTTTATCTGCAACTAACGAATGATTTCCTTTTGGCTTATACTGAAACTGTTCTTCAAGCTCATCCAATGTCACATAATCGCCGGCTTTGATCTCGTCCTCGGCTTCTTTTATCCGCTGAATCAATCCTGGATCGCTCAACACTTCCAAGTCTTCCATAATATCTTCAAAATCACGTACGGACATCAGCACCGCTTTTGGTCTGCCCTTTTCTGTTAGGGTGTAATAGTTATTCGGCTTCTGCACATATTCCGCTATATCAAAAATCTTTTTCCTCGCCTCTGAAATTGAAATTGTTGTCTTTGACTTCATGTGTACATTATAGCGTACACCTCATAAAAAGCAAGTTTACAAAATATTTTTATCTCTAAAGCTAAAAATGTCGTTCCTCGCAGTGATTATATGGTCTTCCAGCGAAATACCGAGCAATTCGCCGGCTTTTTTGAGACGGTCGGTGATTTCCCTATCGTCTTTGGACGGTTCGGGATTTCCGGAAGGGTGGTTGTGGGCGACTATGATTGAAACGGCGTGGTGGAGGATGGCCGGTTCAAAGACCTCACGTGGATGGACGAGAGAGGCATTTAGCGTGCCTATAGAAATCGTTTCTTTGTGAATGAGACGATTGCGAGCGTCTAAATAGAGAGCAACAAAATTCTCTTTTTTGTTTTCTCTAATGTGTTCCACTTCCTTGACCACATCTTCCGGCGAATTTATGTAAACTTCCTTTTCCTGCTTTTCTTTGTAGAGTCGCTTGCCGAGTTCCAGCGCGGCTAAAATATGCACAGCTTTGGTTGAGCCCACGCCGTGCATATTTCGAAGTTCTTCATATGAAGCGTCTAATAATTTCTTATTGCCATATTTCTTCAAAATATCATTGGCCACTTCCAAAACATTCTTGCCTTTAACACCTGTCCGCAATAAAATCGCCAAGAGCTCTTCTTTTTTCAACGCTTGCGGTCCTTTATTTATGAGTTTCTCTCTCGGCCGGTCAAAATCCGGCAAATCCTTTAATTTCATACACTTTATAACTTTCCACTTTTTACTTTTCACTTACATAATACCACTTTTTTCATCAAAATTCCATCTTTTGAGCCACAAAAGCCGCCTTTCGGCGGCTTGATGTTGCATTCTTTGATCCGGCGGAGAGTAAACCCTATGTCTGCTCCATACACCTATTTGTGGCGGTCGCTTATAATTTGTGTATGTTGAGAAAAAGTTTTTCCAAAATTCCCGCCACCCATGCCCCCACTTGCCTTTCCCTCTTCTCCCACTTCACCCATACACAGATTTTTCCTATAGGAAAAATCTGTGTATGTGCTTGAGTTTTGCTTGTACTTGCTTGTATATGCGTGTACGCTCTTTCACCCACGGAAACAGAGACGCTAAACGGCTAAATTAAATTTAGCCGTTTTTTAACTTCCCAACCTTTACACTTTTGACTTTTCACTTTAAACTCTATCTTACTTCCCACCCTCTTTTTTGGAGCGAAAGATGAATTTTCTCAACCACTTTGTTTACTTCGTCGTCCGAAAGTGTCCTATCAAATGCCTGAAAGGCGAAACGGAAAGCCAACGATTTTTTGCCGTTTTTTTCAAACTGGTCAAAAATCACAGGCCCTTCGGAAAGAAGATTTGTGGCGTTATCTTTTATGACAGCAGACACTTCCTCCGCCGTGCAATCGGACGGCACAAAAAGCGCGACATCTCTGACAATCCGAGGATAAGCGGAAATCGGTTTATACCCGCCTTCCGAAATTTTAAAATCGGGAATCTCAATCGGCCAGTTTTTATCGGACAGTTCAAAGAGTTTTCCGAAGTCCATTTCCACCAACATTCCGGTTTCATCTTCCTCTATTTTGGTCATTGTTTCGTGGGTTTTGGATGTTACAAAATCATTCCATTTTTCATAAATCCCCACCGTCTGAAAAACATTGCCTAAAGCGTGCGCTATGACTTCTTGGCTTTTGTTAAATTTTTTCTTTTTGTATTTTATGCCGACGGCAAGAAATGTTTTCTCGCCCTCTACTGTAAAGACGTCTCCCAGCTCAAACAAAGCGACAGGTTCGGCGTCCAAAAGAACATGCTCAAGATTCTTAGAAAGAGCTTCCTTAAGACCGCCAAAAAGTTCGGTGCGTAAAAACGCCTTGTCTGCCGAAAGTGGCTTTGCAATTTCCAAGTCCCCTTCCGGCTTAAAAGTATATCCGTAAATTTCAGAAAAGCCCTGATTGGTCAAAACCTTCTTGGCGAGCATTTTAGCGGCAAAAAAACGGTTATTTTCTTTTGCTTTTGCGGATGGAGGCAAGGATTCAGGCACCTTCTCATAACCGTACAAACGCGCCACTTCTTCCGCTATATCTTCAGCTATGATTAAGTCCCGTCGAAAAACGGGAGGTGAAACAATCCAGCCGTTTCCTTCTTTTTCAAACTTTAATTCAAGACGGGCAAATATGTCCTCAACCTCTTTCGGGGAAATAAAAACCCCGAGCTTGACCTCAAGAAACGCCATTTCCACTTTGCATTTTCCGCTTTTCGTTTCGCTGTCGGCCGGACGTGAATCAAATATTTCCCCGACTTTTATGCCTTTGTCCATTTCATACAGATAGGTGCTAAAATCAGCCATGCCTCTCCCCGCAAATTCCGGCGTCAAGTTGTTTTCAAATCTCTTGGAAGAATCGGTTTTTATGCCGAGTTTCTCCGAGGTTTTTCTGATATAGGAAGCGTCAAAATTCGCCGATTCCAAAATAATATTCTTGGTTTCGTTCGTGACCTCCGCTTTCTTGCCCCCCTTAATACCCGCAAGCGCCAGAGGCCCTTCATCGTCTGCTATTACGAGTATGGAATCATTAAGATTGATTTCTTTATTATCCAACGTCGTTATCTTTTCATCCCCTCGCGCCATACGCACGGTAATTCCCCCTTTGACTTTATCGGCATCAAAGGCGTGCAGTGGCTGTCCCATGTCAAACATCACGATATTCGCCCCATCCACTATCGGATTTATGGAACGCTGTCCTATCGCTTCCAGATGTCCTTTGACCCACGGCTGTTCTTTTTGTTTTACACCTTCAATAACCCGCGCCGTATAGCGATTACAAAACTGTGGCGCTTCCACCTTTACTTCAAGAGGTCTCACTTCTGAAATTTCCGGCTGCGGCCACCTCATCTCTTTTTGCTTGAGTCCGGTAATTGCCGAAACTTCGTACGCGACACCTCTGTGAGATAAAGCGTAGCATGCCCTGTCCGGCAATACCTTTACATCCAAAACAGTATCGCCAGCACTCCCCTCTCCTTCCCCCCTCTTTGAGGGGGGACTTAGGGGGGTGATTCCTTCTATTTCAAAAGCGCTAAACGTCAAAATCTCCGCGAGCTTTTGGGGCTCCGGCAATTTTTCGTCAAAATAATTTTGTAGCCAATTATAAGATATAAGCATAATCTCTAATCAATCTCTAATTTAAGAACTCTAATTTGTCCCTAATTCGTGCGCGCTATTCGTTAAGCGTACCCACCTTCATTTGACTTTCACTCCCCATTTGATACTATATTAGCACAAACGGCTTCGGCCCGACTCTGCCACAAGGCAGAGGTAAAAAAACAAAAATTCAAGGCAAAAGAGCCTTGAATTTTTTCTTTAAATATCCAAAGTCATCTTTTCTACTATTCCATTCTTGAAAATTTTTATTCATATTTCGATAAAATCAGAAACAAAAAAATCTCGGTGCCGGCTTGTTTTTAATCCAAATTTTACTTTCAGCGTTTTGTCCGCGTGAAGTCGGCGTCCTGTCTGCGTCTTAAAACTGTTTCAAAAACCTCAAATCTCCGCCGTAAAAAAGCCGGATATCCGGTATACCCCATTTGACCATAGCCAGCCGGTCTCCCACTCCAAAAGCGAAACCTTGCCATTTTTTCGGGTCAAGACCCGCGTTCCTTAAAACGTTCGGATGGACAAGGCCGGAACCTCCCATTTCCACCCATTTGTTTCCGATTTTGGCATCCACTTCCATGGACGGTTCGGTAAAAGGGAAAAAACTCGGTCTAAAACGAATTTCCACTTTGTCTCCGAAGAGCTTGCGAAACCAAAAAGCGAGAGTTCCTTTAAGGTGCGCCAGTGACACATTTTTATCAACGTAAAGCCCCTCTATCTGATGAAACTGGGCTTCGTGAGTTGCGTCCGTGGCTTCATTTCTGAAAACCTTTCCCGGCACGATAATTCTATACGGTGGTTCTATTCCTTCTTTCAATTTCTGTTCAATATAACGTATCTGAACAGGACTTGTATGAGTTCTTAATAATAATCCTTTATCCTTAATCTTTAATCCTTTACTCAAGGAATCTGCCTCTGGTTCACTTTCTGGTTGCTTCAACCAGAAAGTGTCCTGCATATCGCGCGCAGGGTGGTCTTTGGGAAAATTCAATGCCTCAAAATTATACCAGTCACTTTCCACTTCCGGACCTTCGGCAACAGTAAACCCCAACTCTTCAAATATGCTGGCCGACTTTAAAATTATTTGCGTTATGGGATGAAGGTTTTTCGTATTTTTCATTTCAGGTAACATATTGCGTCTTTAAAAATGACGTCGCCGATACGCGGTTTGGTAGCGCACTTGAGGGTACGAGACGGGTCTTGAGCCAATTTCGATGTCACATCTCTACTCTGCTTATTACATCTTTGTCCTTCAAATATATTAAACCGTTGTCCACCCTGAAGTCCGCATCTTCTCCCTCGTAAAGAGGCATGGTGAATTGAGGCGACGTAATGTCGAGCCCCACTATGTAGACCCCCTCAGGCAGAGTGAAGATGACCGTATCGGATTTGCCTGGGTAAAAATCAGCGTGCTTTACGACTCCGGAGATTGAAAAAACAGAAATTTCACTCTTACACTCTCCGTAACTGCAGAAAAAGTACGGAATGTTACTCATGTCTCGGTCTTTAAATCTGGCGATGACTTCTCCGTTTTCCTGCCAAATGGATACGTCTCCGGACTGGAGCGGAAAGTTCGCGGAAAACTTTTCTTTAGAAACTTCGGGCTCGGTAGAATCGTTTTCTTTTTCTTCAAAAAGAGCGATTAATTTAATATACTCTGGATTCTCTCGACTCTGCCCTTTGGAATTTTCCGTTATAATTTTTGGGATATCCCGCAACGTTATCCTGTCTGGATAAAGTGATGAGGAATTTTCCGTGACAATACCTTCTTCAACAAAGACCTTTTTTTTCCATGTGACAAAACCCTCTTTGGCGACCTCTATTTCGTAGATTTTTGGTTTTAAGTTTTGAACAAAGAAACCGCGGTCAAGAGCGCCTAATGTTTTTACAGGACTGCCGTCTATACTTAAAACAGCGCCCATGGTTCTCGCGTGTATATATATTCCGCCAGTTCTCGTAATGGAGAAACCTTCCCCTAAACGATAGCCACTGGCGTAAAGCGAAACCAAGGGAAGCAAGGCAAAAAAGAACGCCCAGCACAGCGACAAGTAAACAAACCTGCGTTTTTTGGACATCGGCTCCATAAACCTTGATTATACATCACATCTATGAATATAGGAATACGTCATTAAAACGGGTGAATATTGACCATTTATATAATACATATGGTAAATCGTCCTTCAAGAAAAAGAAAATCAGATGATTCAGGATTTACGATGTTTGGGCGTTACCCAAAAGCCCAGATACTTCCCCAACATAAGTCGTGTCTGGGCATCAAGTCCCGGCAGTGAACCGAATATTATAAGAGTAAAAGGAACCAAAACCCACTGCAAAATCATGGACACTCGTTTCCAAAACCCGACCGTTTTAGGCGCCGGTGGCAAAAGTTTCCAGGAAATAACAGCCGATAGCACAAGCCCAAACATGGCAAGAGTCATCAGGTTTCTGGTAATCGCGGGTAAGTTGTAAGAAAGTATGGTGGCGTTGAAATCATGCCCGCCCAAAAATATCGGAAGCCATCCCAAGAAAAATATTATGAGAGGATTGGTGGCCAACGACCAAAACCCCTCCACTTGCGCGAAACTCATCTTGATTTTTTTCAATAAACCGATTTTTTTGTTTTTTATAAATCCAAAAATGACGTAGGGAACGTTTTCAACTCCAAAACTCCAGCGCCTCTGTTGCTTATATATATTTTTAACTGTATGGAAAAAAGAAGGCGCGAGATTGGCATCCATGGATACCGGATAGGAAATAGGTACCACCCTGTAATCACCGTCATAGGCCAAGTAAGCATTCCAGAAAATACGCGAGTCCTCCGAAACCATGTTCCTCTGCCAATAGCCGATTTGTTCAAGCACCTTAAAACTTACCGCGTGAGAAGAAAAAGTGGAAAGTTTTTCCGGCCTCTCCTGCTGTATCATCTGCCAGAAAGTGGCGGACAAAGCGGAAACACGAGAAAGAGCCGGCGCGTCCCATATGTTATTGTCGTATACCGGCACCGGCTGAAAAGAGCAACGAAATCTATCCGGCGCGGTCAGAAAATGCCAAGTCAGACAGTGAAAATATTGAGGGTACGGAATAGTGTCTATGTCAAAAGCCGACACCAAAACGTTTTCATATGATATGCCTTTTTTGTCCAACACATCCTCTTTGACTTTTTTGGCCGCGAAAGAAATGTTTGAACCCTTGCCCGGCATTTCACCGGCCACATCTTTCGGATGAGTAACGTGTAAAAAGTCCATAAAACTGCCTCCGTATTTAGACATCAACTCCTCCCCCAAAAGAAAAGCTTCGCGTCCCGCCCTTTCCTCCCCCGAAAGCACGACAATTATTTTTTTACTGGGCCATTTTGACAAAGTCAGCGACAGAATGGCTTTTTCAACCACGTCGCGATTTTCTTTGTAGTATGGAAATATGACCATTTGGACAATATCTTCATACCGAAGCGAAGATAACATTTTTTGCCAGTCCAAAGACAGATGGTATTTCATCCTTTTAAAATTTTGTCGCAGGTGGGCGGAAAGGTATATGGTCTTCAAAAGCCAGTAAACGTCAAAGGCGATAATAAAAATCGCCGCCACGACAGGCGTGAATCGCGATAAAACAACCGCGGCAATGATTGTTCCCCAGGATAGCACCCCGGGAAGAATTTCAAGAGCGCGATAAATCCATCTGTCTGTACCCGAAAGGTCTCTCGCGTATCCGACATGAAAATAAGGGGTCTTTGTGTATTCCATTGGCAACAACAATATACTCCAAAACCGGCATTTTTTCCAGCAAAAATATCCCGCGTCGGTTTTATTCTAAAATCTTGAATTACGAAATACGGCAGTCGCCCCCCACAAGGGAGAGCTCCCAAAAAAGTGACTAAGACCGGGCAAGCGCCCTTGGAGCGGTCACTTTTTGGGGAGCTCTCCCTTGTGGGGTAGGTAAAACAGGTGTTTAGTAATTCACATTCTAAAAACACTTCCTTCCGCCATCCCCTCTTTTGGGTTTGCGGATTCGCCGAATATGGATGGAGAGGGCTAAACTTCTTTTCCCAACTTCGCCAAAAGTTTTTGCATATCTTTAATGCTTACAGGTTTTGTTAGGTGACCATCAAATCCCGCGTCCTTTGTTCTTTCTCCGTACTCCTCTCCAAATCCGCTAAACGCTATCATTTTAGTTTTTTTCAGGCCGAGATCTTTTCGGAGAATTTTAATGAGTTCATAACCACTCATAGCCGGCATGGAAATATCTATAAAAACAATGTTTGGTTTATCAACTTTCGCTACTGCAATAGCGGAAGGGCCGTCATACGTCACTGTTACATCTTGATTTAATATAGTGAGTACTTTCCCAATAAGATCCGCCAGCGCGGCATTATCATCCACCACGATAATTTTCATTTTCTTAAGTTTTCCATTCCGCAGATTGCGTTCTTCCGCCGGCTCGTGCAGATTATCCGCGTCCTCTTTAATGGGAAGCTCTAAAATAAATTCACTTCCCTTGCCGAGACCGGAACTTGACGCCGTCAAAGACCCGTCATGAAGCTCTGATAGAGTTCTCGCGAGCATGAGTCCTACCCCCAGTCCTCCCTTAAAATCATTCAGTGGCTGAGCAGATTGTGAAAATAATCCAAAAACTTTTGGAAGCATTTCTTCGGAAATGCCTATGCCATTATCTTTTACGCTTAGCGCGACTTTGTCGTCTTCTTGCGTGACTTTGATATTAATCTCACCGCGATGCAGTGTGTACTTAGTGGCATTATCTATTAGATTTATGATAATCTGCTCCACGCGCAACGGATCCAAAGCCATGCGAATCGGTTTTTTAGAAGGAAAAAATTCTAATCTGTGCTCACGAGCTTTGACCGCGACTTCAGTGGTTTCAATCGCGTTTTTTACGACGGTGTTGAAATCAACATGCTCCAGTCGGAGCTCAATTTTGCCACTCATGGCGCGCGCCGCGTCTAACAGGCCGTTGACAATATTATTGAGCAGTTTTGCGTGACGCTCTATCACCCCTATTAGATGCTTGAGTTCCGGGTCTTTTATACCGTGCAGATTAGCGAGCTCCAAAGAATTTATGATCGGAGCGAGAGGGTTACGCAGTTCATGTCCCAATATTGAAATAAATTCGTCTTTACGGCGAAGTTCTTCTCCGCGCACCTTGTACCGCGGAGCCATTTTTTTGTGGGACTCCTCAACCTTAAGCAAAGCGCTATTTCGATGCTGAAGTTCGGAATTTAACGTCGCCAGTTCCTCGTTGGTTGACTGCAATTCTTCTTTCGTGGTTTCCAGTTCTTCGTTCGTACTCTGAAGCTCTTCATTGGCTGACATGACTTCTTCGTGGGCGGAACGTAACTCTTCGTTTGCCGTATCGCGCGTTTCTATGAGCGACTGAAGCTGATCAATAGTGGAAGAAAGTTCCTCGTCTGCTTGTAAAACCCCCATGGCTCTTTCGTCACCTTTCCCTGCCCTATCATCTTTAAGCCCTTTCAACGTACCGGTTTCTTCAAATAAAATGAGGTAATGCTTTTCTTGGGTTGAATGACCGCCAAGCGGTATAACCTCAACGTTTACCTTGAGGCCCGAATGCGCGCTTTTGACTGTGATTCCGTTTTTTCTAACCTTTTCAATCATGTCCAATAATTTCGCGAGCAGTGTCCGATGAACCATCTTAATAAGATCAAGAGTAGCCCGTCCCGAAGGGTGTTTAAGATACCGGCTCACGTCTCCCCGGAATTGAACTATCGCCAAGTCGTCATTGACTATGACACCCGCGGGTGCGTGTCGCGACAACACAATTTTGTCCGCTTTGTTCTCTATGCTTATCAATTCTATTTCAGGACTTTTTATTTCTTTTGATGTTGGAGGATTGGGAAGGGAAAAATCTATGAGGGGAGGAGAAGGCGTCGTTTTTTTTGAGTATACTTTCTGTTTTCTGTCCACTTCTGAAAAAAGGTCACGAAATGTCGCGACGGTTTCGGCTGTGCCTAAAATAAGAAATCCTTTTGGCTTTAGAGCATAGTGGAAAATAGGGAATGCTTTCTTCTGCAACATGGAGTCCAAGTAGATCAGCACGTTTCTACAACTGACGATATCCATTTTGGTAAACGGGATGTCTCTAACGACATTATGCTTGGAAAAAATACACATTGCCCTGACACTCGCGTTAACCTCATAGCCATCTTTCCTTTTGGTAAAAAACTTATCTAAATGTCTTGATGGCACGTTTGATTCAATGCTCTTGGGGTAGAAGGCGCTACGAGCGGTGTTTAGGGCGGTCTCGCTAAGGTCGGTACCGAATATCTGTACGGGAACACTCCTATTTTGTTTCTCCATGAATTCAGTGAGAGTTATCGCCAACGAATACACCTCCTCCCCTGTTGAACAGCCCGGTACCCATACCCTCACGGACTGCGGTTCATGTTTAAAAATTTCGGGCAAGATTTTAAGTTTTAAAAAGTTAAATACGCTTTGGTCACGGAAAAAGTTAGTTACTTTTATGAGAATATCCTGATAAAGCGACTCCACTTCTTTGGGATTTTTTTGAAGATACTCCACATATTCGGTAAAGTTCGCGATGTCTTTTAAACTCATGCGCCTCATGATACGCCTTTTGAGTGTTCCTTGTTTGTAATAAGTAAAATCCACATCGCTTGAATCCAGTAACAGTTTTAGGATTTTAGAGAAATCCTTCTCCTCCGGTTTTGATATATAAGAGTCCTTTTCATCTCCTCTTCCAAAATAATAAGCCGAATCGCTCGCGATGATTACCAGTTTTTCCGCGATTTTTGTCGGATTTAAAATATAATCGGCAAAACCGGCCGCCACTACACTCTGGGGCATGGCGGGAAATGCCGCGCTTTTGTCTTGTACAAAAGCAATACCCCCGACTTCTCGTATCGCCTTCATGCCGAGAGTGCCATCCGAGCCGGTTCCGGAGAGAATTACTCCGATAGAATTTTGCTTTTTGCCTTTTGCCAAAGAAACAAAAAATTCATCAATTGATAAATTAAGCCCTCCACGCGCCCGAGGTGAAAGATGGAGCTTATTATCTTTAAGGACAATATTTTTATTGGGAGGAATAACATATACATGATTAGGTAGAACGGGCGTATCACCCAAAACCTCTTTGACAGGTAGTTCTGTGTTAACAGAAAGAATTTCGCTTAAGTTGCTTTTAGCATCGGCGAGAAGGTGCTGAACTATCACAAAAGCCATGCCCGCGTCAGTGGGTATGTTCTGTAAAAGCTCAATGAACGCGGGTAAGCCACCTGCAGACCCTCCCACCCCCACGACGTAAAAATCGCCTTTAGCATTTTGACTCTTTTCCCCTCTCGTATTTTTTCGCGCCGATTTTTTACTATTTTTTTGATTTTTGCTTCCGGGCATAGGAGTGCATAATGCTAATTACTCTATTCGTCTAATCGTCTGAACTTATTTCAAACGCTCCCGCTATTTTCTTCAGAGTTGAATGTCGTAGCGTAATTTTATTTTATCGTAATTATAGTTTGACTATTATGAAGTTTTCATTAAGAAGAAAATAAAATGGTATTTGCCTCTTTGTTTCATCTTCGCTTCACCTGCCAAATCTAAAGATTGGTGATAGCGGGCAGGGTCGGACGCCATGCAAACGAGGGTGATGGCGGGGCTTGGAGAAAAAATTTGGGCGCAACTAATATGAAATTTATCATTCCAGAAGTGGTCATGTTTTACATTATAACACAAAATGGATAGAATGACCTAATTTACAGGTGTAGGTGTATAACTTTCACTTTTGTTTTTTAGAAAAAGAATCAATATTATTCCGGCGATAAATCCTCCAATGTGAGCGCTAAAAGCTATCGCTGATTCACCACTGAATAGCGTATACATAAATTGCAACAGAAAAGCAACTATGAGGTAGCGGGAAGGAAGCCCGTAAAAATCGATTCCGAAAATATGCGGTACAAGATTGCTTTTCGACTTATAAAAATTAAGAATTAAATTTGCCCCCATCAAACCGAATATTGCTCCAGAAGCTCCGATCAGGGGTGTAATACTGCCTGAATTGAAAAAATAAAAGAATAGGTTTGCAAATATGCCAGCAAAGAGATAAAGCGCTATGTATTTAGTTTTACCCAATCTAGTTTCAACAAATACTCCCACCAGAAGCAATGAGATCATATTATTGATCAAATGCGCCCAGTTGCCGTGAAGAAAGACAGAGGTCAAAATGGAAAAAATATTTTGATTGTTCCTTAGATTATTTGGCACGAATCCAAAATGGCGTGATATCTCAGCATCATAAGGGAAACATTGTGTCAAAAATTCGCGGTTATTCAAACAACTTTCCCTTATGTTATACAAACAGACTTCGGGCCGGACATCACCTCTTTGAATTTGAGAAGTAGCACAATCAAAATATTTGTTCTGATCTTTTTCTCGCACCAAGCATTCTGGAAATTTCTGTACAATACATTGATATATATTTTTATCAGATTGAGGATGAATAACTGTTTGATTTTGAATAATCAGAAAAATTAACACATTCACGACAATTAGAAATATAGTAATGGTCGGTAAATAGAATATCGTGAAATAACCGTCTTCGTGGTTTTGAACTCGATTCATTCTCTGATTTTAACATTTCTCAAACAGTGTGCCTAAATTTTTTCTTCAAGACCCGCCACTCTGCCCGAAAACTTTGAGGGCGACGCTGTGCGCCGCCCATGCTTCCGTTGGTCAAAAACCAAAACGTCTAATCTTGGAGCCGATGGTCGGGTTCGAACCGACGACCTGCCGTTTACAAAACGGCTGCTCTAGCCAACTGAGCTACATCGGCACTAAACTAAATAGAACCTGTCACGCAAACTAAAGAAAATGACCTTAAAACAAAATCAGTGGCTACGGTTTTCTTTGCCACTTATCTCTTTTTTGTACTCGGCCACGTCCTTGAGAAAGAAAGATACCGCCCCTCTCTTTCTTGAATATCTGCGTCTTTTTGAAACAGAAGGTATCATCATGCTCTTTCCTTTATTCCGCGCTTCCCCAGTTTTGGCAATAGCCACTTCTTTTACAGATGTAAAAAGGTGTCTAATACCCTGCCTAAGACGGCTGACAAACAAACGGTACGACTTTAAAAAGGTCTCTATGTTTTTTTCAACTTTCTCCGTTCCGGAAAAAATCCCGACTCTGCCGGCGGACAGCGACCGCATTTTTAAAATTACGAGAACCGCCATACCGGACAAGGAAACGGCAAATAAAATTATTGCAAGATTCATTCCAATATATTACCACAAGATTTCAAAGCAAACCAAACAAATCCTCGCACTGGTTTTGCGAATGTTTACGTGGAATTATTTCAGAATTTCAAACCTTACAAACCTTACAAGCTCGGCCTTTTCGCCGAATTTAAAAACCGCCTCCTGCACAAGGTCCTTAATGGTCAGTTCCGGGTTCTTTATAAACGACTGTTCAAGAAGGACCATTTCCTTAAAATGCGAGTTGAGCTTGCCTTCCAGTATTTTGTCTTGAATATTTTCCGGCTTGTCTTTGACTTCGGCGCGAAAAACATCCGAGGCCTTTTGTCTGTCACTTTCGGAGACATCTTCAATTTTCAAATACTTCGGAGACATGGCCGCCACATGCATGGCAATATCGTAAGCTAATTTTTTAAACTCATCATTTTTAGCGACAAAGTCCGTCTCGCACGCGATCTCCACCATTGCCCCGACGTTCCCTCCGCCATGAATGTACGCTTGCACAACGCCGGAACCCAAAGTCCTGTCACTCTTCTTTTCTGCCACTTTGGCCCCCTGCTTTCGGAGAATTATAGCGGCCTTTTCCATATCTCCACGCGCCTCTTCAAGCGCTTTCTTGCACTGCATTACAGAGATGCCGGTCTGGTCGCGCAGTTGTTTTATTTGGTCAGTGGTTATTTCCGCCATGATTTTTACAAATTAGCCGGATGCTACGCGATTTTCTGGGCTTTTTTGCCCTCTTCATACGCTTCTTTCATTTCATTCACAAAAAACTCTATGCTTTTTTTTGCCGAATCGTTGCCAAAAACAGGATAAGTGACTCTGGAAGAATCGCCGTCCGAACTTAAAAGCGCCACCACGGGTATTCCCATTCGCCTTGCTTCGTTTACGGCGGTGTATTCTTGTTTGGCGTCAATAACAAACAGCGCGTCAGGTTTTTTCGTCAAAAGCACAAGTCCGCCAAAAAGATTTTGCAGGCGGTCTATTTCCCTGTCTATAAGAAGACGCTCTTTTTTCGTATATTTCGCGAGCTCTCCTTTTTCCCGAGCCGACACCAGTTCCAAGTATTTTTCAACTCTGGAACGGATAATGGAAAAATTGGTGATTGTTCCGCCTATCCATCTGCCCGCGACATAGGGCATGCCTAAACTTTCCGCCGCCGACTTGACTGCCTCTTTAGCTTCGTTTTTTCCGCTGACAAAAAGAACCGTTTTGCCCTCCTTCCCAAATGAGGAAATGCCGAATTTGGCTTTTTCCAAAAGCTCGCTTGTTTTTTCCAAGTCAAAAATTTCAGTTCGGTTTTTACTTCCGAAAATATAGGATTTGGCGCTCGGGTGTCGGCGTGACTTGCCAAAACCGAAATGCGCTCCGGCCGCAAACATGCGGTCAATAACAGGCGTCTTTTCTTTTACGGTTTCTTCCGTCATATAAAAGAGGATTTTAGCATACGGCCATTAAAAATACAACCGTCAAATCTGAATCGCCGACTTCCCCTAAACCTCCACTGCTCAAGGCCCTTAAAAGATTAGAGCATGTTTGAAAATTTACTCCCCGCTTCTCTCCTCCATTGATTCAATTATCGGGTCAAGCTCTCCTTGAAATATTTTGTCAATATTATGCCAGGACTCTTTGACTCTATGGTCGGTAATTCTGTCCTGCAGAATGTTGTAAGTTCGGATTTTTTCCGACCTGTCGGCCGTGCCTATTTGCCCTTTTCGTTCTGAAGCAAACTTTTTGGCTTCCTCTTCTTCTTTTAACTGTTCAAGTTTGGCGCTAAGTATGGCAAAGGCCTTTTCCCTGTTTTTAAGCTGATTGCGTTCGGACGTACATCGGACATCAATACCTGTCGGTCTATGTACAAGCCGAACCGCCGTTTCCACCTTGTTTACATTTTGCCCGCCGGCGCCACCGGAACGTGAAAATTCCACTTCAATATCGGCTGGATTTATTTCAAAGTTTGTTTTCTTTCTTATCGGTAAAATAGCGATGGAAGCGGTAGACGTGTGAACTCTACCTGATTTTTCCGTAGCGGGAACTCGCTGTATCCTATGAACTCCGGTTTCAAAGCGGAGTTTTTTAAAAACGTCTTTACCTTTTATTTCAAACGCCGCTTCTTTATATCCGCCAAGCGAGCTTTGGGATTCGTTTAAAGAGCGGAATTGCCAGCCCTTTTTAGTGGCATATCTGCCGTACATATTGGCAAGCTCTTCCGCGAAAAGAGATGCCTCTTCTCCTCCCACTCCGGCTCTCACTTCCAAAACAAGCTCATTTGGAAAAAGCTCTTCTTGTTTTTCTTCCGTCAAAATATCCTCCATCTGTTTCTCTATGGCCTCTTTTTGAGTAGCAATGGATACGAGCTCGTCTTTGGAAAGTTCTTCAAAAGACGGGTCGCTCGCCCTCATGGCGTTTATTTCCGACTCTTCTTTAATCAATCTATCGTAGCTTTCGGCAAGGTATTGGGTCTTTGTATTTGATTTGTACTTGGTTAAATCCATAATGCCATTATACACCGGTAAAACTCAAAGTTTAAAAAGCCGGAGCGTTCTGCCCCGACTTTGCCGTACCGACAAAGCTACTTTTTAACTCCTCCTTTTTTAGAAACGGCTTTTGCTTGTTTTGCCTTAAATCGTTCCACTCGTCCGGCGGCGTCCAAAACTTTTTCCGTACCCGTGTAAAAAGGGTGGCAGGAACTGCAAATTTCCACGCTGATTTCAGACAGCGTGGAACCAACGGTAAACTTGTTGCCACAACCGCAAGTTACCTTGGCGGCCGGGTGGTATTGAGGGTGAATATCTTTCTTCATAATGCGGTTAATATAACAGATTTTCCGTTTTTTGCAACAGCATTCTGCTTATGCGACATGTAACATACAACTTGTAACATGAAACACTTTGAACCCCGAATCTGTATTACTGTTCCATGTTCCAAGCTAAAAATTCAGCGGATCTATCATGTTTTCCTGTATATTTTGAGCATGGGCCAAAACCTGCCGACCATAAAAAGCGTTTTGCGGCTTTTTCCAATTTGAACCCGCGTAGTAGCGGAGAGCCGCTTCAAGTTCGGCGCTATACCCTCCGCCCGCGGCGCCCAAGTCCTTAAGAAAAAGCGATGTGGCAGTAATGGCGTCTTCGGGATTCCATGGGTTCGGCGGATTGTTGCCGGTAACGTTTCCAATGCGGTTTTTGTAGGACTCCCATGTTGTCGGGATAAATTGAGACGGACCCATCGCCCCTCCCCAACCGCCACCTATCGGACACGAGAGAGGCATACCTTCGGGGTTAAATCCGAGTTCGTCCATAAGACGCAAGAAAACGGTCTGGTCGTCTCTCCAAGAGTTATCATTTGGCCCCGGCATTATGTCATTCCATTTTTTTGTATCCTGAGGGCGGTTGCAGGTTCCAACATTTGCTCCCATGTTTGATTCTTGAGTAAGTATCGCCAATATAAAAGCCGGACGCACACCGGTTTTCTCCGAGGCCTTTGTGGCTAAATCAAAAGCCGTTCCGAAGGGAATGGCCGCCGTGTCACGCAATGCAAAAAGAGCGCTTCTTATATCTGCCGCTTTTTTCTCTCTTTCTTTGAGGACTGACTCGTACTCTTTTTCCTGATTTCTGCTTAAAGCCAGAAGTTTCTTCTTTTCAGCTTCGCTTTTTTCTATTATTCTTTTTTCTCTTTCAACATCCACGCGAGCGTCTATTTCGGATTTACGGGTATGGTCCAAAACGGTGCGTTCGCTTTCCGTTTTGTTCTTGGTGCTTCTTAAATCTTCAAACAGCACTTGTAAAGACATTTTAATGGAAGCGAAAGAGTCAACGTCCGAGAAAAAATCGGAAACATCCTGACTGCTTAACACAAGCTCCTGAATACTGTAAGTGTCAAGTTCGTCGGCTTTTCTGATAAGCTGGGCCAATGACTCTTTGCTTCTGTCTATCGTCTCCTCCAATTCTCCGATGGTTTTTGTTTTTACGGAAATATCTCCCGCAAGGTTGTTTATGCGTATGTTTTTTGCCTGAATGGTAAGTCGCGCTTCTTTAATGCGGGCATTTAAAATAGCGATATCCCGCTCCAAAGAAACAGATTCTCTTTGTTTGGCTTTTAAGATTTCCTGTTGTTCCAGAATTTCCGCCTCCAATTTCGCCAACTCCTCTCTGAGCTCTGCTTCACGCTCCAAAACCGCCTCCTGCGCTGTTTGAGCGGAAACGTAAGAAAAAAGAACCAAAACAGGCGACAAAACGGCAAAGACGAAAAGTTGAACTTTTATACTTTTAAGATTCATTAGTTGAGTAAATTATACCACGCCCACAAGCAAATCATATATGAAGACGGAAAAACTCCTCTACTTATTACGAAAAACACGTTCTTTAAAAGAACGTGTTTTTCGTACGCGTGGACGCGAAATTTGCTATTTTTGATTGTCGGATTTATCTTCTTTTTTATCCTCTCCCGTCTGCTCTCCTTCGGCGATTTCTTCCTTGCCTTTCTTTTCCACCTCTATGGCGTTCGGGTCAAACTCTGCCGCCACCGGTTCTTCCTCTTCTTCTTTCGGCTCGTACACGGACGCGGCCACTTCTTCACCGTCGGTCACGAGAGTGACTCCTTCCGGTAGTTTTATGTCTTTTGCAAGAACCACGCTGTCAAAAGTTTCAAGCGACGAAATGTCCAAAACAAGAGAGGGTGGCAAATTTTTCGGTTCCGCTTCTATTTCAACTTCGTGAAATACCTTGACCAGTACCCCGCCGAGGTTCTTCACCGCTGGCGATTCTCCCGTAAATTCAATCGGTACGCCAACCTTCATTTTCTGGCCTTTGTCAAAAGTATAAAAATCCGCGTGTATAGGCCTCTCTGTCACAGGGTCTCTCTGTGTGCTATACACCAGCGACTCTACTTCTTCCTTGCCGTCTTTCAATATCACGATGGTGGATTCTCCCGCCTGTTTCCATATTTTTATGAAATCCTTTTCGCTTACTGTGATTGGCGTGGAAGCGCGTTTGCGCCCATAGAAAACAGCCGGCATTTTCCCTTGCCTTCTCAAAGAACTCGCCTTTATTCCCGGAGCGCGTTTTTCAATATTTAACGATAACATAGTCCTGAATTATATATAAAAGGACGAAAAAGTCAAAGAATACAGAGCATCAATGCCCACAATGAATGTACTGGACTTTAAAACGGCTAACACTACCAGTATTAGCCGTTTAGCGCCGTGCTCACAATTTGTTTTGAAGTTGGTGGTAGCCCGTGTTTTCTTATAGAAATCACACCACAAAAATCACCAGAAAAAGGTGGTGGCCACGTTTTCCACACCGACACTGACGGACTATATCTTATTCGGCGGTTCCTTTCCTTCAAAAAAATCAATCAGGTTTTGAGCCGCGATTTTAGACATTGCCTGTCTGGTCTCTATGGTAGCGGATGCCGTATGAGGCGTAAGTATGACATTAGGCAGTTCGGCAAGGCCCGAAGCGAGAGCCGGCTCGTTCTCAAAAACATCAATCGCCGCCCCTTTTATCACACCGTTTTTCAATGCCTCCACCAGCGCCTCTTCGTCCACAACCGGCCCGCGAGAAGTGTTTACAAGATAGGCCGTCGGCTTCATAAGCGCGAGCATCTCTTTGTTTATCAAATGTTTCGTAGAATCAAGAAGTGGCACGTGGACGGAAACGAAATCGGCCTCTTTCATCACCTCTTCCGGAGTGGCCTTAAACTTTGCGTCGCACACCTTTTCAATGTCGTCATTTTGCTTGATGTCGTAATATATGATGGGCATATCAAAACCTTTTTTGCCCTGCTCAGCGACCCTGTTTCCTATTCTGCCAGCGCCCAAAATCCCGAGTGTCTTGCCTTTGACATCCGTACCCAAGAAAAGCTCCGGCGCCCAGCCCACGTATTTACCCGCGCGGGTAAAAGCGTCGGACTCGGCAATTCTATGCGCCATAGACAAAATCAACGCGAAAGCATGCTCCGCCACCGTATTCGTAAGCACGCCGGGAGTATTTGTAACAACTATATTTCTTTTTTTCGCCTCATCAACGTCAATGTTGTTAAAACCGACGGCATAGTTAGCAAATATTTTCGTCGCCTCCGACGCGTCAAAAATTTCGGCGTCTATAGTATCGGTCAAAAGACACAAAACTCCGTCATATGGCTTTTTTGACAAAGCATCTTTAAGCTCGTCTTTGGTAAGCACGCCGTCCTTTTGGCTCACGTCAACCTCGTAGCCTTTTTCTTTGAGCATTTTCGTGCCAGATTCAGGAATTTTTCGAGTGATGTAAATTTTTGGCATACACAATGGAACATGGAACACGAAACATGTAACAACCTAAAATACAAGAAAGAGAGGATTCTCTCCCCTGTGTTCTATGTTACAAGTTCCATGTTACATAATTAGTAATAATGCAGAATCCACTGTACATAATAACATCTCTACTGTTACAATAACAACCATGTCAAACCAATTGGATTTCCTCGCCATAGGCGACATAGTTACCGACGCTTTTATAGAGCTTGAAGACGCTTGGGTAGAAGACGACAATCCCCAAAAGACAAAAGAACTATGCATGCGTTTTGGAGATAAAATTCCTTATCGCGACGTCGTTGTAATTCCGGCTGTGGGAAACAGTCCCAACGCCGCCGTTTCCGCTTTTCGGCTGGGTTTAAAATCGGCCGTACTGACCGACCTCGGAGATGACGACTACGGAAAAGAGATGCTTACCTCTCTTAAAAAAGAGGGTGTTTCAGACGAATACGCACGTGTCCATAAAAATATCGGGTCAAATTACCATTTTGTATTACGATTCAAAGAAGAACGGACAATTCTGGTAAAACACCACGAATACCCTTATGAAATGCCTGAAATAAACCCTGCTCCCAAATGGGTTTACTTGTCCTCTTTGTCTGAAAATTCTTTTCCTTATCACGAGAAAATCGCGACCTATTTGGAAAAAAATCCGCAGTGTAAACTGGCTTTTCAACCGGGGACTTTTCAGATAAAACTCGGTTATGAAAAATTGAAACGGCTATACGCCTCTTCAGAACTTTTCTTTTGCAACAAACAAGAGGCCCAGAAAATTTTGAATTCAACCGAAGACAATATAAAGCGTCTCATTGAAAACATGCACGGACTGGGACCGAAAAAAGTGGTTATCACAGACGGCCCAAACGGCGCTTATGCTTATGACGGCAAAGAATTCTGGAGTATGCCAATGTATCCCGATCCGGCGCCGCCGGTTGACAGAACCGGCGCTGGTGATTCTTTTTCAAGCACATTCACGGCGGCTCTGGCGCTTGGATTTGACATTCCCACCGCTCTTTCTTGGGGCCCGATAAATTCCATGTCGGTTGTGCAAGAAATAGGCGCCCAAAAAGGCCTTCTTTCACGAAAAAAGCTTTTGGAATTTCTCTCAAATGCTCCGGCTGACTATAGGCCAAGAAAACTCTGACTTTGCCGAGAAAAAGAGAACGCGCTGATATCTAACTGATTTTTCTCTGACTAATTTTTCACGGGTTTGTTATCTAACCATTTTCTCTTGAGTCATTTTTTCCTGAGTTCTTTTTTTCATGAGTTATTTCCCTGAGTTCATTTTTTCTTGAGTATCGTATAAATCTATTTATGTGGTCAACCATTCCCCAATCTTACCCCGAAGCAAGCTTACGGGGAATTGTTTCTATTAAACTTTTATATTACATTTAAACTTTAGTTCACTTTCTCAAAGAATTTAAATACTATCATACTATATAGTATAGTAGTATTTAAATTCGTCTCAAAAATTGCCAAAATCAAGAAAAAGGTGAGGGTGAACCTTCATGGTCAATGTCCATTAAAACCTTTTCTTTTTTTCAGTTTTTCCTTTTTCTATTGGTTTAACAAGGTCATCCCCTAAAAGCATGTTAACTAAAAGAAAATGGAGAGGGTACTTTTTGCGAATCCAAGGCCAGCTGAACGGTTCTCTGTATGTTCTCACACTTCTTTCCCCACCTCTTTGTTTAACAACCTTGTTATCCAATCGCGGAATTAACTTTTCATAACCTCCAAAACCGCTCTGTAACCATCCGTGCACTGAAGCCACGGTATTTGGACTTGTGCTTATTTCCCTGCATATTTCCCCATAACTCTGACCGCTCAAAAGCCGTTTCGCTATTTCAATTCTTCTTGATAGCATGATGGCCTCTGTCTCGCTTAACAAATCTTTAAAGAAGTTTCTGACTTCGTCTTTTGTTTTTAGAAGAGAAATCATTGTCCAAAAGTCATCCAGTAACTTTTCCTTAACCGCCGGCTCTATGTGTTTGGGTTGTTTTCTCGGCATATTTTGTTTTTTTGCTTTGAAAAATACTTTTTGTTAAGAAAGTGGCATTTTACTTTACTACTATACTATATAGTATAGTAGTATCTTTGAAATGTTGCCAAGATAATACGTTAAAAAAACCCGAATATTCTCTATCGTTATTTCCTTCTCAAAGCGTGTTTTACAGCGGCGACTATGTGAGTAGCTCCCATTCCGTAGTGTTCTATAAGTTCTTCGGGAGTGCCGGTTTGTCCAAACTCGTCCCTTACTCCCACGAACTCAATCGGGACAGGATGATTTTGCGACAAAAATTCAGCTACAGCGCTACCCACACCTCCGGCGATTTGATGCTCCTCCACCGTTACAAGCGCCTCTGTTTGCTTTGCGAGCGCCAAAACCATCGTCTCATCAAGCGGTTTAATGGTTGAAAGATTTAAAACCGTTACCTCAATCCCCTCCTCCTCAAGTTTTTTGGCCGCCATGATGGCCTTATAAACTAAAGCTCCGGTCGCCACAATCCCGACTTTTTGCTTGGAATTCATGTTCTCTGATTTGTAAAACACTTGGGCCTTCCCTATCTCAAAAGGCGAATCTTCGGTTGTCATGACTGGCGTTTTTTCTCTGGCCAGACGAATATAAGTCGGATTTTTTGTCTTTGCTACCGCCATGGTGGCTTTTTTCGCTTCAATTGAATCACAAGGAGAAATCACAACCATACGCGGTATTACCCGCATTATCGCCATATCTTCTATTGCCTGATGCGTACCGCCGTCCGGCCCCACGGAAACACCCGCGTGGCTTCCGGCGATTTTCACCGGCTGGTCGTTATAACAGACAGTCGTCCTTATCTGCTCCCAGTTGCGTCCCGGGCTAAACATTGAATAAGAGGAAATAAAAGGGATTTTCCCCATTGATGCCATACCGGAGGCCACTGTCGCCAAATTCTGTTCCGCCACGCCTATTTGCACGAACCTTTCAGGAAACTTTTTGGCGAAAAGATGCATTTGGGTTGATTCTGTCAAATCCGCGCATAGTCCCACTACGCGTTCGTCCGCTTCTGCCGCCGCCAAAAGTCCCTCGCCGAAACCTTTTCGGATAGGATTTTGCTCAACATCGGCGTCAAAAAGTTTTGGATTTAGTTTTACGGATGGATTAATCATGTAGGCAATTTAAAATTGTAAATTATAAAATTTAAAATTCTGTTTTATTGATGCTCGCTTTTAATCTTCCCACCCAATGTTCTTAGCGCGTCAAGCGCGGTTTTTTTCTCCTCATCTGTCTTTGGAGGTTTTCCGTGCCATTCAAACATCCTTTCAAACTCGGGAATACCCTTGCTCGGTATTGTGTTGGCTATTATGACAGATGGTTTGCTAAACTCTGCTTGCGCTTGCTGGACCGCTCGCAAAATTTCACTCATGTTATGCCCGTCAATTTCTTGTACATGCCAATTGAACGCGCGCCATTTATCAGAGAGGGGCTCTAACGGCATGACGTCCTCGGTAAAACCCTCTATTTGGATATTGTTGCGGTCTATGATGGCCGTGAGATTTTGGAGTTTCTCTTTTCCCGCAATCATCGCCCCCTCCCACGAGTTCCCCGCGTCCAATTCGCCGTCCGACATAAGGCAGTAAATCTGCTTTCCGGAGGTTTTACCTCCATCTATGCGTTCCGCGAGCGCCATGCCTGCCGCTTGAGACAGCCCGCTTCCCAATGGTCCTGAAGACGTTTCAATCCCCGGAAGCCATTCTCTATGTGGGTGGCCCTGGTACGGCGAGCCGAACTTGCGCAGTCGTTTTTTAAAATCATCTACCGGAAAATACCCGGCATGCGCCATTGTGGCGTAAAGTCCGGGACAGATATGACCGTTTGAAAGAACAACGCGATCGCGTTTTTCCCATTGTGGATTTTCAGAGTCGTGATTAAGTAAATTAAAATACAGGGCAGTAAAAATATCCGCCATGCCGAGTGGCCCCGCCGTATGCCCACTTCCCGCTTCAATAAGGGCCTCTACTGTTGTAAGCCGTATTTCATTCGCGATTTTTTGCAATTCGTTTACGTCAGTAACTTTTTTCATACTTCAATTTTCTTTAACTTTTAGCAAGCTCAAACGAACTTTCTGCAGTGATTTTATTATAACACTATTTATTATAACACCAGTGTAAAACTTGAAACCCTAACAACACCGTGAGAAGCACAATTTGTATCCTTTACGAACTGACGTATAATAACTATGTGTTTAAATCTATTCACGGTACGCGAGGGTTTACATTAATAGAACTCCTAGTGGTCATCTCCATAATAGGCCTTTTGTCGTCGGTGGTTTTGGCGTCGCTCAATTCGGCGAGGCAAAAGACGAGAGACACTGTGAGAATCTCCAATTTGAATCAGACCCAAAAAGCAATAGAATTATATTACGACAAATGTGGTACCTATATTGTCAGACAAAACTGTACCGGTACGGCGTATGGTTCCGAAGGTTCCGGTTGGCTCGCTTATCCATATCCCGACAGTGCCGGTTCAATAGCTCAAGGCCTTATTGATAATGGAGTTGCCAGCACTAAATTTATTGATCCATCGGGGCAGATAACATCAAACGGTATTGATCAGTCAGGATATATGATTGCCGTCACCGATGATAGATATACCATTTGGGCCAATTTAGAAAATCCCGATACCGCTAAGATGCAGACACAAAATACCTGTAATCTTGACAACTATGACAACTACAACACTTCGTCTCCGCCATCTTCTCGGATGAATTATTGTGTCAGTAATTTTGCAGTGGCCGGTCCGGCTGTAAGTAATCCGGCTGTAAAAAGTAATCAAGAAATTTGGGACGGTCTTATAAATTTAGTCCGAACTCACCCCTGTTTCAGCATCAACCCTAATTGCAGTCCTTATGATTTTAATGGAGATACTCTTGTCAATTCTACGGATGTCAATATGGTACGTTTGATATATACGGCATCATACGATGCATTTAATTCGGTGTACACGGTATTTCAATCGGATATAGCGAGCAGATACGGTTCTCTTCAGGGCGATTCAAATTTTGAGTCCGCTTATGACGTAGACCAAAACGGTGTTATAAATCAATCGGATTGGGCGGTAATAAGTGGTGTACTTATCGGTGATCGTATTTATCCGTAAAAACAAGATTACAGGATAAAATAAAGTGGTTAGTCACCATTCTTTCATTATCTCCCACTATCTCTGCATCGCTTCTTCTTTTTCCTAAAGTGTCTACAGCGCCTAAGGTGCTGTAGACAGAGAAAAGGGTGAACTAGGGAGCCAAGCTCCAAAGTTCCTATTCCTTTGTATCCCGCCGCGGGATAGAAGATGCCCTTCCGTACCTGCGCAACAGGACATATTTCACAAAATAATTTTACCCCGCATTTTCAAGTTCCTCAATCGTTTTTTTGGTATTACTTGAGCTAAAAACAGCCGAGCCGGCGACAAGGCGGTTCGCTCCGGCAAAAACAAGACGAGACGCCGTTTCCAAAGACACACCGCCGTCAACAGAGATGACGAGAGAAGGAAATTTTTCACGTAAATTGGATATCGTGTCAAGGGCGCACTCGTCAAAGGGCTGCCCTTGAAATCCGATTTTTTCTATTCCCATTACTTGAACGGCGGATAATTTGCCGGAAAGGGATTCAAGGGCCGCAATCTCTTCCGCCGCGACGGAGGAAGAGATTGCGGCCACCACCTCCACCTTATCTCCCCACTCTTTCAAAATTTGCGGAAAATTGTCGGTACTTTTCAGATGTACAACTATCCTACTTGCCCCGATTTTTACAAAATCACCAACCGATTTCTCCGGCTCTTTTATCATAAGGTCAAACTCAAAGTCCATTTCACCAAGATACGGCAACTCTCTTTTCTCTTCTTTAAACTTTTCAAAATCTCCGCTATTTAGAGCAAAAGGCCAAGAGCTTCTCGGTACGAATTTGCCATCACAAACATCTATCTGCACGGACGAAACCAGTCCCGCCACTTTTGAGAGTTTATCTTCAATTTCCTTAAAATCTTCTTCTAAAATTGCCGGTATTATTTTAATCATATCTTTTCAATTCGTCTTTTATGCCTCTCTTCCTCCGAAAAGTCCGTTTCCAGAAACATTTTTACAGCTTCCTTTGCTTCTTGTTCGCTTAAAAATCGCGCTCCCAAAGACAGAATATTGGCATCGTTGTGTTCACGGGCCAATTTTACGATTCCCAAATTGCCTCCGTAATATTCAGCCGATCGGACACGCGGAAACTTATCCGCGACCATATCCTCGCCCTGCCCCGAACCGCCTAAAATTATCGCCTTTGTATTTTCCGGATCACTTGAAACTCCCTTTGCCGCTTTTTTAATAAATTCCGGATAATCATCAGCAGGATTTAACTCATAGGCCCCGCAATCTTCCACGTCATAACCCAACCCTTTCAAAAAAGGCGTTAATGCTTGCTTTAATTCAAACCCGGCGTGGTCTGTGGCGACGAAGATTTTCATAACAATTTTACTGCTCTAAAAATGCGCATTTCAAAAAATCAAAATTGATACGGATGACAAACACAATACTGTTTACTAGATATGGTTGAACTACACCAGTTGTTGGTAAAAGGCCTACAGGAACCGTACGGTGGAACAGTTGTTGAATCTATTGCTTCAAGACTTGTAACTATTATCCCACCAATGATAGTGCCGCCATAATAATAATACTGATAATTACCAGAAGGAGCTTGTGGAATTGACGGTAAAAATCCTTCATTTACCAAAAGTTGTGCCATATTGTTAAATTTAGTTACATGATCACCAGAACAGCAATTGCCGTTATTTATAATGGGCACATTTCCATATTTATCTGCATACAACAAAAGAGCCTTTGACACTTCCTTAAAATCGATGATCTTTTTCGCATCCCTCGCCTTTGCCCTCGCGCTGTTTAAGGAAGCAAAAACCACCGAAGAAAGCAGTCCGATCAGGGCGATAACTACCAAAAGTTCAATTAGAGTAAACCCTTTTTTCATAATTTCAACCTTCTCGTCAAACATGTTTTCCTGCTTCCAAAACATGTTTGACCAGTGTATTCGTATACCCCATTTCATTATCATACCATGCCAAAACCTTCACCAAATTGCCTCCAACCACCCGCGTCATGGACAGTTCGGCTATGGCACCCTCGCTCGCTCCCACAATATCGCTTGAGACGAGCTCTTGATCGGAGGCAACAAAAATTCCTTTCCAGCGGACCTCTCCCCCCGCTTTACGCAAAATATCATTGACCTCTTCCACGCTCGTATCGCGCTTTGCAATGAAAGTAATATCGGCGATGGATCCGGACGGAACCGGTACACGAAGCGAGATTCCATCAAATTTACCTTCAAGGGATGGGTAGGCCTTGGTAACGGCGATGGCCGCTCCGGTTGAAGACGGAATAATATTTATGGCGGCCGCGCGTCCTTCCCTCAGACCTTTTTTTCCAGCCGGTCCATCTACGAGTGACTGAGTTGCCGTGTAGGCATGCACGGTATTTAGAACGGCTTTTTCAACACCGATGGCTTCATCCAAAATCGCAATGACAGGGCTTGCGGCGTTTGTGGTGCAAGACGCGTTAGAAGTAATTTCCGCTTTGCCAAGATTTTCTTCATTCAGTCCCATGAGTACCGTCTCCCCGTCTTTTATCGGCGCGCTTATGACGACACGTTTTGCTCCGGCGTCAATATGCGCCCTCGCTTTCTCCGCGCTCGTGAAAAAGCCCGTGGATTCCACAACCACGTCAATATCTAAATCTTTCCATGGCAATTTGGTCGGATCTTTTTCGCTCAAATATTGTACTCCATCCAAGGTAAGTCCGCTTTTTCCATATACGGAATCAAACTTCAGAAGATACTCCATATTTTCCTTATCCGCCAAATCATTTACCGCGATGATTGCGATTTCAGGATACCGCTCTGCGCTCCTGAAAAACGCCCGCCCGATACGGCCAAAGCCGTTTATGGCAACCTTTATGTTTTTCATAAATAATCTATTGTTATTAACAACTCCTTACCATTATACCTCAAAAAAAACAGAGTTTTCAACAGGTACCCCTCGCGACATACACTAATTAGCGACGGCCGTCCAAAATAGGTGTATGTCGTAAAGGGAGACGTTTGGAGTTTTCCCCAGTTTGCAACATTTATAAAGATTGATAGATGGTATAATTGCCTTATGTCTAAATTTTTGACAATAAAAGAGGCCTCGCAGTTTTTAGGAGTTACTCCCCTTACCCTGCGTAATTGGGACAAGGCCGGCAAGCTAAAGCCGGTACGACACCCGATGAGCAACTATCGCCTCTATAAATATGACTCCCTCCAGACGCTTTTGACCGAAATAGAAAATGGCACGGGAGAGATAAAGGTTCGCCGGAAGCCAAAAATGCGGAAGCTGACCATAAGGTCAATAAAAGATTAAATACATAAGCGGAATGTCGCTCAAAGATACACGAGTACCCAAATAAATACGGGAATTTTCAATTTTGCCTCATTAGCGAGCGTTATGTATTGCGAATTACGAAACACCTGCTCCCCCCCCCACGAGGGAAAGCTCCCAAAAAAGTGACCGCTCCAAGGGCGCTTGCCCTGGGCTCAGGTCACTTTTTTGTGACTTTCCTCGTGGGGGCGCCTGCTGTATTTCGTAATTCAAGCTTCTAATGAGTAAACCGAAGAAATAATACAAGACGAGTTCTTTATTTTTTTAAGATTTCTACCAGTATTTTTTTCAGCATTTCCGGATTTATACTTCCCTTGCTCTTTTTCATACCCTGACCTATGAGAAATTGCATAGACGCTTCTTTACCGGCTTTGTATTCCGACACCACCTTTGGATTTTCTGAAATAATCTCTTCGGCCATTTTACTGACCGAACTCTCGTCTGACTGTTGAATAAGGTTTTTTTCTTTTGCGATAGCCCTTGGATCTCCTCCCTCTTTATACATTATAGCCAATATATCTTTCGCGCCACGTGAAGAAATTTCGGCCGAAAATATCATTGATACCAGTAAAGAAAACTGTAAAGGAGAGAACGGAAGCCCTGACGGTTTTGAAGTGGCTTTAACAAGTCCCGCAATATCGGAAATTATGTAGTTGGCGGCTATTTTGACTTTTTGGACATCATTTAGCTCTTTCGCCGTATTTTCAAAAAATTCGGCAAAGCTTTCATTAGTTACGAAAAACTCCGTCTGTTCATCGTTTAAACCGAAGTCATCTTTGTACCTTTGTCTTTTTTGCCAAGGCAATTCCGGCAGTTCTTTCCGCAGGTTATCCTCCCCAAATTCGGGAATTTCATTTATAAAAAGTTTTGGTAAATCGGGTTCTGGAAAATATCTGTAGTCACGGGCTTCTTCTTTGCTTCTCTGGCTAAACGTTACTCCTTTGTTCTCATCCCAACCGCGCGTTTCTTGGGTAACCTTTTCCCCTTTTTCC
Source organism: bacterium (assembly GCA_030699905.1). NCBI lineage: Bacteria > bacterium. The sequence goes on along the minus strand of JAUYKQ010000001.1, from coordinate 5,579 downwards.
AAAACTTCCGTCTGTCTTTTTATCTCGTATTCAACGGCCCTTTCAACCGCGCGAAAGGAGTTTAAATTTTTTACTTCCACTTTCGTCCCCAGTTCTTCTTCTTTTTCTTCATTTTCCGTCTTTTCACTTCTTGCATCACACTTTACGCTTATATTCGCTTCCACTCTCATCTCTCCTTTTTCCATATTTGCTTCCGCCACATCCAAAACACGCAGTAAAAGCCGAAGTTCACGGGCAAAATCGCCCGCTTCTTTTGCTGAATGCATAACCGGCTCTGTCACAAGCTCCATAAGAGGCAAACCCGCCCTGTTGAAGTCAAGCAGGGTGTGGTCACCCCTGTCATGAATAGATGTTCCGGTGTCTTCCTCCAAATGCACGCGAGTGAGTTTTATTCCGGCCAGTTCCCCTCCGGAAACCAACGGATATTTATACTGGCTTATCTGATAACCTTTGGGAATGTCCGGATAAAAATAATTTTTACGATCAAATTCACAGAAGTTCGCCAGTTTTCCGCCGACAGCCACTCCGAATTTCAAAACATGCTTGACGGCCTGCTTGTTTATTGTCGGCAACGTTCCCGGATGACCCACACAAACCGGACACACATTGACATTGGGCACTGTTTCATCCGGATCGTTTTTGGAATCGCAAAACATTTTCGTCTTTGTTTTGAGTTCGGCATGTATTTCAAGTCCAATTGTTGGGTAATAAGTTTTCATAAGCGTGCTTGCCCGTCCGTAGCTTTAGCGAAGGAGGGTATTTCCAAACCTATAGTCGGCTTGTATTTTGAAGTGTCAGTCATGAGCTGTATTCTATCTTTTTTTGGTTTTTTTTACAAAACACCGCCGTCCGTATCAATACAAGGTATTGATACGAGTCAATCGGAGCGCAAGATTTTTGTAAGTTCATCCTTAAAGTTTTTTAGTTCATCATCGTTTAAAATAGAAACAGTGAGAACGGTCTTCGCCTTTTTCTTCATCATTCTGACTGCTTTTTTTATTTCGCTCGGCGTTTTTGTGTCTGTTTTCGTCAAAATGATAATTTCTTTCTTTTCCATAAGTTCCGAAGCGTAAGCCAAGAGTTCATCGCGCACAGCATCGTAAGTTTCAAGCAGGTCCTCATTTTCCAAAGAAACGCAGTGCAAGATAACCTTGGTGCGCCTGACATGGCGCAAGAACTTGTGTCCTAAACCTTTGCCCTCTGCCGCCCCTTCAATAAGTCCCGGAATATCGGCTAAAACAAAACCGTAAAACGCGCCGAGGTTTGGCTCCAATGTCGTAAACTGATATGCTCCGACTTTTGCTCCGGCGCGAGTCAGCTCATTCAAAAGAGAGGTCTTGCCGGCGTTTGGAAGTCCTACAAATCCGGCGTCCGCGATAAGTCGAAGCTCTATATAAAAATTACCTTTTTCACCCTCTTTGCCGGCAGTCCACTCCTTCGGCCTTTGATTTACAGAACCCTTAAAATGCTCGTTGCCATATCCGCCGTTTCCTCCTTTGAGCAGTAAAATTTTCTCGCCCTCTTGTAAAAGCTCGCAGGTTTTTCCCGTCTCCATATCAGTTATCACCGAACCGACCGGCATGCTGATTACCAAGTCCTTGCCGTTCGCTCCCTTTTGGCTTTTGTTTTTCCCGTTACCGCCGTCTTCAGCCAAGAATTCTTTTTTATTCCTATAGTCAGAAAGTTTGCCTATGTCGCGAACACCTAAAACATAGACATCGGCGCCACGACCGCCATCTCCGCCCGCGGGACCGGAAAACTCTTTACCTTTAAGGTGCAACCAGCGCACAACACCGTCGCCTCCGCGACCGGCCGATAATCGCAAATTTAATTCGTCAATAAGCATATAATTAAGTTTATCAAGTTCATAAAGTTCATAAAGTTCATCAAGTAAGAACAGAGAAGAGTTTATCGAGTTAATCAAGTTACAAGTTTATCAAGTAAGAACGGAGAAGAGTTTATCAAGTCCATCAAGTAAAAACAACTAAAGAGTTTTAATAAGTCCGGAAAGAAGTCTGGATATTTCCGACGAATCCGAATACATTTTGTCAAAATCGTTTTTGTTTAAGTATTTCATATCTAAAGCAACATACGCCATGGAACGGACTTCACCGCAAGAACCTTTTGCAATATACAAGAACTGCTTGAATTCTTTATTGCTTCTTCGTTCATAACCTTCCGCGATATTGTTGGAAATGCTTAATACGGCTCTTTGTACTTGATCCTTAAATCCATAGTCCCGATTTTTTTCAAAAACTTTATAGACAAAAACAGCCAACTTTACCGCTTTTTGCCAAGACAATATGTCCTCAAATTTTTCTATTCTCATACTTATTATACTCTTCACTTTCTACTCTTTTACCTATCCTAACTTTATAAACTTTATGAACTTTATGAACTTTCTACTTCTTCCTTCCCCCATCTTACTTGATAAACTTTATGAACTTGATGAACTTTCTACTTAATAGCTTGCTTTGCAAGCTTTGTCGCCCCCTCCCTGCTTCCCGCCACAGCTATAAACCTGCCGTTATGACAGAAGACCGCGTCTTCTACTCCCGTAGTCGCCACAAGTTCTTTACTCCTTTTTCCCGCCCATTCGGCCGGCAGTTTTTTTCGGCTTTCAAAAGAATGCCTGGTTTTTCTGACGGCAGACACTATCCAGTTGCCACTTGAAATGTCCGGCCTTATGACAAAAAGTGGCTCTGGAAATTCTGCCACTACATCCTGCCAAGAGTACTCTTTGTCCAAAATCACAATACGTTTATCCGCGGAGTCATTGTATGCCTGTTCCACCAAACCTCGCGCTTCCTCTTTGTGTTTTTGCCGAAAAATCATTCTGTCTAAAACCTGTCCGGCGAACAATACGGCTTCCTTGAACTTTTCGTCCGCTCCTTCGCTGTTTTCTTTTTCCTTCCATGTCGGATTAAAACTTGAAACGGCATCTTGTATTAAATACGGAAATGTTTCCCCTGAAAAAGGCCTTCTTTCGCCAAAGCCGTTGTCTTCCGCGTCAATGGGAGCCACCAATTCTTCGTCTATTTTTTTAGCGACCACCTCGTCGTTTCCGCATATTTCTTTTCCAAAATGTTTCCAAACCAGACCGAAAGAGGCGTAGGGTATACCGTTTGCTCTCACTCCCGCTCCCCCCTCTTGATGGTGGTCAAAACGCGACCTGCCCGCGTCATATTCCGAACCAACGTCAAAAACAATGTCTCCTTTCTCTATTTTTTCTTCCTCTCTGGTGCGGATAATTTCAGCATCGCCGAAAAGCCGTAAAATGGCGGCGCAAGCAAAAACATCATCGGCGTGAAAAGTACCGCTATGAGTGACAATGGTCTTCTTCATAGGGCGAGTATATCCTTTCCTCTTTAGAAGGGCAAATAGCACCACGGCAAACACGACGGCCCCGATAAAGCCGGCAACAACAAACACGCCCGCCCTGCCTGTCAAAAAAGCTTCTCCGCCGTAAGCGAAAATGAAAGAAAAAGGCGAAACACCCAAAAAAGTTGAAAAAATATAAACAGGGTAAGTAACATTGCTAAGAAGTCCGACTGCGTAACTCAAAACATCCACAGGCAAAACAATCCGCAAAAAAACCATGGTCCAAAAATGCGATTTTCTCGGCAGATACGCCTCAAACCTTTCTATTTTTTCAAGCGAAACAAAATGTTTGAGAACCGGCTTGCCGAATTTTCTGGCAAACCAAAAGGCGATGACGGCGCCTATAGTCCACCCTATTATATTGTAAACCGCCGTCCAAAAAGGACCGAACAAGACCGCGGCGACCGGTATAAGAGGCCAAACGGCTACCGGCGCGAACACGATGCCGAAAATCACAAGACCGATAAAAATCACCGCGCTCGCAAACGAGTTGTCAGATATGACCCCCTGTAAATATCCGGCCAAGGACGGATGTAAAGCAATGACTATCGTAAGAGCGACATACACGACCAAAACTGCCAAAGCTAAATAAAACGACCGATGTTTTGGGAGAGAAATTTTAGGCATTCACTCTTGCATTGGAAGCTCGCATTTGAGATTATGTTACTTCACCACCGCCGGAAACAAGTCAAAAAGAGCGATAAGAAGGGCAAGAGCTATGGGTCCGGCCAAAATCCCGACGGGACCAAAAAAAGCTATACCTCCCAAGACGGAGATAAGTATAAGCAGAGGGTGGATTTCAAGTCCGCTCCTCTTCATAAGGATAGGCCCGAAAATATTATCAATAAGACCGACCGCGATAGCCGACCACAAAACAAGTCCGATGGTCATCAAGACCCCTTTTGTCAGCAGTAAATAAATAATTGCAGGAAGGGTTACCAAGGTCGTGCCGACAAAAGGAATAAGAGCCGAGAAACCGGCAGCTGTCCCCCATAACACCGGATTTGGAACTCCAAAAATCCAAAAACCTATTCCCGAAACAATGCCTTGAATTATAGCTATGAAGATGACTCCTCGCACCACCGAATTCACGGCCGTTTCAAATCTTCCGATTATATTCCTGTCGTACTCATCGGAAAAAGGCGAAAGCCAGATAAATTTTTCCTTAAAATAGTCGCCGTCTCTGAAAAAGTAGAAAAGAGACAAGAGCATGATAAACAGAAGGAATATCACGTGGAAAATCTGCGTAAATATATTTCCAAGGTTTTCAACCACAATAGCCGCCCCCTGCCTTAACATCTTTTCAAAGTCAACCTCCGCCTCAAAAGGAACAAACTGGTTTATGGCATTTTCAACATAGAAAGAAACATTTCTCACCGCCCCAAAATCAAATTGATTGCCTTGAAGAACCGATTCGGCTTCTTGGAAAATCAGAAAACTGACGCCCGCTATGGGCAAAAGTATTATTGCCACTACGACACCGAGCGTCAGTACCGCCGAGGTGGCGCGGTGGCGCCCCATCGCGAAGAAAATACGGTCATGCATTGAACGAAAAACCACCGCCAATATGAGGGCCAAAAACATAGCCGAAAAATACGGCTTGAATATAAAATAAGCGATAATAAGCATCGCCACCAAAACTACGACGTAAAACGATGCTTGAACTCTATGGCTTGTTTGCATAAAAAAATTATAACATCAGTCAAGTTTTAAGAAAAGAGGGAATTATGCAACCCCTCACACTGCAGAAAAATGGCTTTATTCCTCCTTTTTAAAGGAGGTGGCACATTCTTATGTGACGGAGGATTTAAAAATCCCTCCCCCTCGCTGACTCGGGTACTCCCTTTACGAAAGGGAGAATAAGAATGAGAGGGGTTACAAAATTATTTAGAAAAATGCCTTAATTTTTGAATTTTGTTTTCATGCCCGTTTAGAAGCCAAGAACTGGATTGAACTTTTCCGCCCCTGCCGACATTAAAAACCATTTTTATGCCAATTCTCCGACAAAGGGCCTGCTCGGGATTAAGAGAAGAACTTTTCCTATGGGCGTCCGCTTTGTCTCTGTCTCCGCCGTTTGCAAAAACATCCGGCCTGACTGTTTTTAAAGCTTCGCAAACGCTCATGTCTTGTGGGTTTCTGCGATGTTTTGTTATAACCACTCCGTCAACCGCCCTGAAGGACTCAATAATTTCCTTTCT